>CAZAYE010000007.1:0-19614 GCA_964489255.1 uncultured Enterobacteriaceae bacterium | reverse complement strand
GCGCAGAGAGATGAACGTATCGGAAGTGAACGTTGGTGCCCTATAGTAATGAGCGGTGAAGCAGAGAACCGCCATGACCTTTGCTGAAATCCTGGTACAGGTGCGGGAGTTGCTGGAGCGCGAGGGACGAGTTTCATACCGGGCGCTGAAACGACGGTTCGGTCTCGATGGCGATTACCTGGAGGACCTCAAGGACGAGCTCATTAAGGCCAATTCCTAAAGAAAGCTTTTGCTGAGTTGACCAGCGCCAGGCTCTCGACTATGTTGTGGAACGCTTTCTAGCCAGCATAAGGCCCAAAAGGGGAACAATATGGTCGGTACACCCGGTACAGAGGAACGGCTGGCCCTGGCGGAGATTGAAGACCGGCTGCGGAGGATACGGGCACGGTTTAACCTCTATACGCTCCAACATAATTTCTATGGACTAGGTATAGCTTTCTCTCTGGGGGTGGCGCTGCTGATTATCGGCGCTTTTGTCCTTTCCCCCTGGCTCTTCACTCTGGTTGCTTGGCCGCTCCTGACGCTGCTGGCGTTTCTGCTGCTCTTCTTCCTCCGCAGCGGGGTTGGCGGCTGGACCGACCTCACTGCGGCTGCCCGTCGTATAGATATGCTGGCTGGGCTCAAAGAGCGCCTTGCAACCTTGGTTGCTCAACTCACTGCCGGGGTGATCGGCAGGCCGCCGCCGTCGAGCTTGTGGCCCCATCTGCTTGACGACAACACTGTTCATCTCTATGACTGGGAGGTCAAAAAGATCGCCCCCAGCCGCGTCCCGTGGAGCTTGCTTCCCTTCCTTGCTACCTTCCTGCTTGCCCTATTCGTTGCCTCAATCCCTATGCTTTCTTCTTCGTCGGAACCCAACCCCTTCTCACTGGCGAACCTGCAGAATGTCTTGTCCGAACTCCCTGAACGTGTCGGGCAGATGGTTGACGAAAAAATGTCACTCCTCCCAGACGCCCCGGAGCGTTGGGGGGGGAGTAGCATGTTTCATGACGGCGGCGCAGGCAATAGCCAGACAAAGGAGAAAGGAGACCAAGGCCAGGGCGAAGGCCGCGAGCAGGAATCTCGCTCGTTAGCCTCTCTTCCTGAGGAGATCCAAAAGGCAATTCGGCAAGCCTTACAGGGACTGCCGGATAAAGATCCTCAACAGGGCAATCAAGGAACGAATCCGCCGCCGAAGGACCGCCTGGCGCTCCGGCCTGCAGATGAACAGAGAAAGCCTGATTTCACAGTTCAGGGAAAAGAGCTGCCGAAGGGCAAAGCCCAACAATCGTCAGGGCGTGGCGGCCAGGGAAATGACAATAAAGGTGGTCCGCCTTCTGGTCCCGGAGGGAACGCCCAGGCTCCAGCTCAGGGCAGTGGCATCCAACACCTCGACCGTGCCCGCCTGGACCGCCGGAATGCCCGCGGACAGTTTCAGCCCGATGCCCAGCAGGCCCCAGGAAGTCAAGGCGAAGCCGGAGCAGGGGGGCCAGGCGCTGGCAGTGGCACTGACCCCCGCCTGTTCGGTAACCCAGCCAACTTGCCCGGTGGCCCCCGCACCTTCCAGCTGGCGCTCGACTCCACTCATGAAAGAGTGGAGGGGAGTGAAGGTGAGGCCGGAGAAAAAGATGAAGGTGGCATTATCGAGAAGTCGAGCAAAGGCCTCAGCCAACGTCAATCCTTAGATGATGCCATCCGCAAGGCTCAGATTCCGCCCGAGTACGAAGAGATCGTGAAACGTCTGTTTTCCCGTGGAGAGTCACAGTGAGTACTACCCCTGCTGCCCATGCCGTCAGCCAATTTCAAGAAACCTTTCAGCGTATCCAAAAAGAAGTTGCCAAAGCGGTCGTTGGCCATGAGGAGATGATCCAAAATATCCTTATTGCCTTCTTTGCCGGCGGTCATGTGTTGATTGAAGGTGTACCGGGCACGGGCAAGACGCTGATCGTCCGCTCGCTCGCCGAGGTCCTGAACCTGAGTTTTAACCGTATTCAGTTCACGGTGGACCTGATGCCAGCGGACATCACCGGCACGCGCATGGTCATGGATCGTGAGGATGGGCGGCGCGAGTTCGTCTTTGTTGAAGGTCCGATTTTCGCGCACATCTTGTTAGCTGATGAGGTGAACCGCTCCACGCCCAAAACCCAGGCCGCCCTGTTAGAATCCATGGCCGAATTACAGGCAACGGTCGCCGGTACGACCTATCGTCTCCCACCCCCGTTCTTCGTGTTAGCCACTCTGAATCCGATCGAGATGGAGGGAACCTATCCTCTCCCTGAGGCGCAGCTCGATCGCTTCTTCTTTAAGGTTCGTCTCTCCTACCCTACCCATCAGGAGATCCAGCGTATTGTGAGCATGACTACTACGACAGCGATCCCAGATCTGGAGCCGGTGTTCGAGCGAGTCGAGGCCCCAGAAAAAATTATGGCCTTGCGCCAGCTGGTGCGCGAGGTACTGGTCGCTCCACACCTTGAGGAATACATCGCCGCGCTGATCCACGCCACCATCCCTGCTGGGGCGAAATACATCACCGGCACCGACCCCGCGCGTGTCGCGCTGCCAAAAGATGACTACGTCAACCGCTATGTGAGTTTCGGCTCAAGTCCACGCGGGGGACAGTCGCTGATGCTCGGTGCCAAAGTGATGGCGCTTCTCGATGGCCGTGCCAATGTGAGCTACGACGATGTGGACCGAGTGGCAATGTCAGCCCTTAATCACCGCTTGGTGCTCAACTTTGCGGCTGAGGCCGAGAATATCGACCCTGCCTCCATCATCACGCGCATCATCCAATCAGCCCGCAAGCTGCGGCGGTAACCAAGCGTGAGTATCATCGATCCTGCTCTCCTCAAAAAGCTTGACCGTCTACGCCCCCGAGTGCGCGCGGCTCGCGGCCACCGACCGGGAGAAACTGCTATCCCCCGGACCAATCAACTATGGGGCATCGAGTTCGAAGCCTACAAAGACTACGCCCCAGGAGACGATTTCCGTTACGTTGACTGGAACGCAGTAGGCCGGCTTGATCAGCTGCTCGTGAAGACCTTCATCGCCGAGCGAGAAATTCCCTTTCATCTGTTTCTGGATACGAGCGCGTCGATGGGAGTGCCAGCAGTTGACCACAAGTTTCCCTTTGTGACCGATTTGGTCGCGGCGCTGAGTTATGTGGTGCTGATCAACAACGACACGTTGCGCCTTGTCGCCTTGTCTTCACCAGAGAAAGGCCAACAGCCCTTCCTCTCCCTGCCGTTCCTGCGCCACCGGAGTCAGTTCCAGCGGGTCCCGCCATTCCTGGCATCATTCACCCCTACTGGCAAGACCTATCTGCGCGAAGCTATCCGGGCCTATATTGAGCAGACCAAAGAGCCCGGGGTGGCAGTGCTGGTCTCTGACTTTCTCACGGAGCGGTCGCAATATGAAGAAGCTCTGGTCTTTTTGAAAGCGCGTGGCTACGAGGTCAAAGCCGTCCATGTCCTGGGCGCGGCAGAGTTAGATCCTGCACGCCTCTTTCGTCGTGGCAAGCTATACGATGTCGAAGACCATAACGAACGCTGGGTCACCCTCACCCAAGCCAACTTGAGACGCTACCAGGAAGCCCTTCAGGCGCACCTGGAGACCGTGCAGCAGTTCTGCCATCGTCACCAGATTCTTTACGTACGAACCTCGACCGCAAGTAGTGTGGCAACAGTTATGACCGAAGAATTACCCCGAGCGGGGTTGTTGACGCTCCGCTAGGTCATTAGAGTTGGATGTATGGGCATACTGAACCCTTCAGCTCTGCCGTTTCTCTCCGTTCTGGGCATTCTCGTTCTCATTTATCTCCGCGAACGGTGGCGCAAGCGTATCGAAGTGCCGAGCCTCCTCCTCTGGCTGGAAGTCCAAGAGGACAAAATCCGGGCGCGTCGCTTTCTGCCGAGCTTATTGTTCCTCGCCCAAGCCCTCTTGCTCCTCCTCCTCGTCGGCGGACTCCTCCATCCCTATCGCCCAATGATCGTCACCGAGACTCGTGGGGATCGCTGGATCCTGGTAGTCGATGTCTCTGCCAGCATGCAGGCGCGTGAAGGCCGTGTCCAACGCTTCCAACTGGCGCTCGATGAGGCAAAACAGCTCGTGAAAGCGTTTGGGCCGCTCGATGAGGCGATGCTGATCAGCGTCGCTGCCCGGCCTCAGCTCGTCAGCGGTTTTACGGCCGATCATCGCGAGATGTTGCACTTGCTGGAAACTTTGCGTCCACTCGATACTGGTACCAATCTCAACCTCGGCGTGGAATTAGCCCTCGCTCAGCGTGATCGAGAAGGCCGGCAGGCGAAAATTCATGTGTTTACTGACTTACCCCAGAGCAGGCTCGACCTCCCAGGGGAACAGCTCAAAGAGGTGGCGTATCACCGAGTCGGGAAAAGCGATGATAACCTTGCCATCGCCGCGTTGCATCTGTATCAGAATCCCTTTCAGAATTACTCCCAGGCGCAAGCCTATGTGTTAGTGCGTAATTACTCTTACCGCACAAGAGGGGCGGTCCTGACCGTCCGCTTGAACGACAGACCCATCTTTCGGCGCGACTTCACCTTGCCCGCACGCGAAGTGATGTCGTTCTCTGTGAAAGGTTTTGAGGGGCCAGGGAAGCTGATTGCGCGGGTAGACCCCGAAGATGCACTGGCCGTTGATAATCAAGCCCTGGCTTGGCTGGCTGAGCGTAACCAGCGACGACTGGTCTTAGTCTCTCCAGTGAAAGGGTTACATGAAGAGTTGGATCGGGTCAGTCATTCAATTCCCGGACTGGCGTTGACCGCACTGACGCCGGAGGCTTTTACTCCTACTGCACTTAACGAGCAGGATATCGTCCTTTTTCACCAGTTTGTCCCTGGCGTGGTGGTCCCAGCCAACAGTTTATATGTCTTCCCGCCCCCCGATAATCCACTCTTCCCGGTGGTAGCCGAGGCCGCAGACCTGAACATTCTGGATTGGCGCGAAGGGCATGAGATTCTGCAGAACCTTCAATACGTGGAAGCCCTGCCTCTCAAGCGAGCGCGCGTACTGGCGCTGCCGTCGTGGGCGCAAGTACTGATCTCCTCTCGCACCCGCAGTGGCGAGGTGCCCCTCGCTTTGACTGGAGAGAAGGATGGGCATCGGGTCGTCTGCTTGGCCTTTGATCTGGGAAAGGGCAACTTGACCAACTCCGACAACTTGACGCTGCTCTTGCTCTTTCTCAATACCCTGCGGTGGCTTTTGCCGCATGACCTTCTAGCTCCATTGCTGGTTTCTTCGGGAGAGACATTTTTCTTGCCCTCAGGAGCAGCTCCGGATTCGCTCCGTCTCACCACGCCAGATGGACTCGAGAAGACCGTAGACACTAGCTCAGTCGAGATCGATCGGGTCGGGGAATATCGCTTGGCGGGGAGTCGATATACTGCGACGCTTTACGCGAACCTGTTTGATGAAGCTGAATCTGATATCGGGCGACGAGAGGAAGACGCGACCAGCCCTGTGCTAATAGGAGGAGTCCGTCCCCCCCAAGAGCTCACCCATACTATTCCCGAGGAATTCGGCCGCTCGTTGTACTATGGGGCAGCACTGATCCTTCTGCTTGAGTGGCTCTATGCCTTGTGGCGCTACCGTCGTGCGAGTGTGTCATGATTGACGAACTCTCTTACAACCGCGTTCGTGCTTCGACAAGCGCAGCACGAACGATTCGCACACCGACCAGAGGTCAGAGAACCTTGTCCTCACGAGCGTTCACCCTGAACTCTCTTCGACTAGGCTCAGGACAGGCTTCGGCCAAGCTCAGGACGGATTTGTCGAAGGGTGGCGACTAGTATGACCTACGATGTGTTCGGCTCCACCTATACGTTTCTTACGCCTGAGTGGCTGTGGCTCTTGGTATTGCTACCACTGCTCTGGTTGCCGCTGTTTTGGCAGCGACAGTGGCTCGTCATGACCAGCGCTGCCCTCCTCCGCTCGTTGACAGCGGTCTTGATCGTCGCTGCGCTCGCTGGCTTGAGTCAACAAACGATCCTGTCCGAGCACAAGCTTGCTCTGGTCGCCGCCGCCGATGTGTCAGACAGCATTTCGCCTGAAGGCCGAGCGTGGACCCAGGAATATCTGATGCGTCTGATCCAAGCTTTAGAGCCGGGAGACGAACTTGCTACCCTCTCTTTTGCTACAGATACGAGCCTGCTGATTCCGCCTGGGCCACCAACCAACGTGGCCATACCAGCCGCAGCGATACAGGCAGCCCCTGCGGATCAGGGGGGAGGCACAAACATTGCCAGGGCGCTAGAGCGTGCTATTTCTCTGTTTCCCGAAGGAGCGGAGAAACGGCTCGTGCTGATCACCGATGGGAATGAAACCATTGGCACGGCCAAACGGCATATCGCTCTGGCGCGGCAAATGGGGGTGAAGATCTTTCCGGTAATTCCTCCCTCGGGCCAACATCCTGAAGTCTCAGTGGAGAAATTCATCGTCCCGCCACTGGTGCGTGAAGGCAGCGCCTTTGGGCTACGTCTGGTTGTCCGCAATGGCAATGACAAACCTGTCCGCGGGAACGCGGTAGTGACGGCCAACGATCAGACGTTGACTCGTCAAGAGATTAGTCTCGATCCGGGCTTGTCCGTATTGGAGGTGCCGGCACAAATTCTGCAGCGCGGGAACTATCTCCTGCGAGCGGAGGTCAAAGCGATACCCGACACGATCGAAGGCAACAATCGCCAGAGTGCCAGTTTGGCGGTAGCCGGGAAGGTGCGCTCTTTGGTGATCACTGACAATCCTAAGACTCACCTCGCTCGGGCTTTGCAGATGAAAGAGGTTCAGACCGAGTTCCGCCGGCCTGAAGGGATTCCCACTCAACTCTCCGAGTTGCTTGACTACAACTGCCTGGTGTTTGACGACATTAGTCGGAGCGGGATCTCGGCTCAACAGATGTCAGTGGTCGAGAGTTATGTGCGTGATTTTGGTGGTGGGTTCCTCATGGCTGGTGGACTGCGCACTTTTGGTGACCTCGGCTACAAAGGAACAGCAGTAGAACGGGCCTTGCCGGTCACCTTTCGGGAACAACGACCCAAAAAGAAGAAGCGGACGCCGATCGCCCTGTTCCTCGTCATCGACCGCTCGAACAGCATGGGATACAACAGCAAGGTACGCGGGCTACATGATGGGCAGAAGATGCAGTACGCCCAGAAGGCAGCGCTCGAACTTTTGGCTCAGCTCCAGGACACCGACCTTGCCGGAGCCATCGCGTTTGATTCCGAACCCTATCTGCTCGCCCCCTTGGCACCGCTGACAGCGAATCGCGCCGAACTCAACGGCCGGATCTCTCGCTTGCAATACGGTGGAGGGACGGACTTTTATGAAGCGCTCGAGGAGGCCGCGGATCAGCTCGGCCGCAGCCGTGGCACTATCCGGCACATCATTCTCCTGACCGACGGCGACTCCAACCGTAGCCCAGCCGATCACTATCCCTTGGTAGCAACCATCGCTCAGCGCCAGATCAGTATTACCACCCTTCGTATTGGCCTCGATACGGTCAACCTGCAACTCCTTTCTTTCATGTCAGAGAAAACTGGTGGTCGTTTCTACCACGTCGAAGATGTAGAGATGCTGCCTCAGCTCTTGATTAAGGACACCAAGCAGGCCATGCGAGAGAAAGATGACGACGACGACAAGCCGAAAGAAATTATTCCCCATGTGGGAGAGCGGGGGATGATCCTGCAGGGTCTCGACGATTTTCCCTCACTCGATGAATATATGCTGACGAAACCGAAGAACGGCGCGAACGTCCAGCTTTACACGGACATCCACACCGAGCACGATCCGCTGCTTGCGAGCTGGCAGTATGGTCTGGGCAAAGTCGTAGTCGTGACCTTTGATCCCAGTGGCGCCGGGTCCAGCGACTGGATTCGCTGGGAGGGATACGGCAAGTTCTGGTCCCAGGCGGTGCGCTGGGCGATCCGTGATGAGACCCCCTGGGATTACCGTTTGAGCGTCCAGCAGCGTGGCGAACGCACAGTGTTACGAGCTGAATCGTATGACAGCGATGAAGAGGGCATCATCCAAGCACGGTTGCCGCGTGGCGCTCAGTCGGATGAACTGACGTTAATGCCGGTAGCCCCACGGGTGTATGAAGCCGCCTTGCCAGTGAGGCGCCAGGGCAGTTTTCCGGTGACCATTGTCAAACGGAAAGGTGGCAAAGTGGTCAACCAAAAAAACGAAATCGTCATGGTCAATCAATCACCAGGCGAGTCGTTGGACGAGTATCGGCAGCAACATCCCAATCGGGACTTATTGCGAGAGCTGGCTGAGGACACTGGTGGGCGTATCGATCCGGACCTCACCGACCTGATTTCTCAGAAACGCGAGGGGCGAAAGAAACTCCTCCATCCGCTGGATAACTATCTGATCATCGCGGGTCTTTTCTTGCTGCTGGGTGACATCGCTCTCCGGGTGCTCTTGGGACCGCCGGTCTAAAAGAATGAAGAATGAAGAGTGAACAATGAAGAAGAAAAACAGAGAAAATTCTTCACTCTTAACCCTTCGCTATTACTTGCAACGATGCATCCCGCTAACACCCTTGCCTTGAAAGAATGGGCGGTTGTCGTACACGCCCTCGGGACCGGAAAGCAAATCCTGCTTCTGCGCAAAGGTGGGCTGCATGAGCGCCACGGCCGGTTCTCTCCTGAACCTGTGGAGTTCTTCCTTTTTCCGACTTACGTCCACCAAATGGAACAAGGCGTGGTGAATACAGCGGCAGCAGATTTGCGTGCCGTGCTCGCATCACGGCCGCCGGAAGACCAACTCGTCATCGACTATTACGCTACCGTCGAACATTTGGCGTGGCTCGACTCCCGAGCACATCTTGCTACGCTCGCCGACTTGCACTGTTGGACGCCAGACACTGTGGCCCATCGCTTTGCCTATGGCAAAACGGCGGGTCTTTACCTCTTCGTCTTGCGCGTCCATCGGTTGTCCCACCCCCATGTCCTGCCTTTACTCAAACGTTACGCCGGGTGCCGCTCGTGGGTCGAACTCACAGAGCCGCTAAACACCGTCGGGGCCATGCCTGTTCTCGGTGATGAGGTCTTCGCCGAGCGGATTAACAAGGTCAGAAGCCGATTATCCACTGCCCTTGTAGGGAGTTGATTCATCGAGCCCTCCCCATGAATGATCCGCGAGGAAGAACTATGAGAGTCTGCCGGGTAAAAGTCAGGGTCGAATCTGAAGACGCTTACTGGAAAGGCCAAGTGCAGCGTTTGAAGGACCTAGAAAAGACCATTCACACAGGCGGACCTGCACGGATTCAGGGAACCGAACTGGTCTTTGCCAGTCTGACAGACATGGCCCGAACCCTTACCCCAAAGCGGCTTGATCTTCTTCGTTTCATTCGCCATTATCATTCTTCCTCTGTACGTGAACTCGCCCAGATTGCTGGACGAGACCTTAAAAACGTGCTCGCTGATGTCAAGGCGCTTGAAACCCTGGGGTTAATAGAAAGCGAAGGGGAACAGAAAGAGTGTCACCGTAAGCCTCTTCGCACCGACTTCGGGCGGATTGAGGTTCATGTGGAACTCTAGGGGTATACGCCAACATTCCTTGCCCCTAAGCAGGGACCGGCAAAGTATACCCCTCGAGTTTCCATTAACATCCACATGTAGGACTCAGAGTGCCGTCGCAGCAGAGGGTTCTGCCGCCAGAACAGCCGCAGACACCTCCATGCCAAGAACAACACCCCGCCTGAGCCAGCAGATTGCCAGCAGACGCTGCCTCATCACACCTCTGTGAAGGAACTACTTCGGTTTGCACTAGAGCTTCCTCCGTCAGTGGCTGCCCGACAGGAGACTTTGCAATGGCCAGAGCGACGGAAATAAACACGATTCCTAACGCTATGACCATCAACGCTGTCAGCTTTTTCATAGAACACTCCTCTTTCATAGATGAGAGGGTACCGCTTTCGTGGGCTCACTTTATGTTGAAAAAATGGGAGCCATAGGGAGTAGACCTCGGAGCACGCCCGGAGTATCCGCCAAATCCATCCCACTGGTAGGGAGTGCTGGGAGCAACCTTTCCAGTGTATGGGTTCAGATTTCCAGGATAGCTAAAGTTATTGTACGGAATGCCGTCAGGATTACTTCGCCAGTGGGGCTGGACGTAGGTGCCGTCCCGTCGAAAGTGACCGTGGACGAACGTGTCAGCGAGGACTGGAGAGGCAACCGCGAGGGAGAGTGCTCCTGCCAGTACTGCTTTGCGTAACATACCTATCCTCTGCATAATTTGTTCTCCTCCGTGATAGGATTGGCCCTTCGCGCGGGCTCTTACTGATAAAGACTTCTGCCGCAGGCTTTTTTTTACATGGAATTTTTTCTATGTAGGCTGTTACTGTGGCGAGGGAGATCAGAGACCTGATTCGGAGGGCAGCGGCGGGAGAAAAAAGAGCGTTGAACGCCCTCATCGACCTCTGTCATCCTCTGGTGTGGAGGATCTTGAAAAAATTCACTAGCCTGAGCCCGATGGAACAAGAAGATCTCTCTCAGGATGTTTTCATTATCCTTTTCACCAAAGGCCTCCAGTCCTTCCGCGGTTCTACTGATCACGAGTTTCACTATTATGTGAAAACCATTACGGAGAACGAGGCCAAAACGTACCTTCGCAAGCGTGGCCGTCGCCTTGAAGTGTCTGATCCCTTGTTCTCAGGCGAGGAGGAAGAGGAAGCAACTTTCCCGGATCCCGATCCGGCGCCAGGGCCGGAGGAGATTGTGGCGGGACAGGAGGAACTCGGGAAACTGCGCCTCTGTCTACAGGAGCTCTCGGTAGTGACTCATTTTGGAAAAGTAGCTGACTAGACTCTTGCTGTTGTTATGGCATACTGGCCATATGCCTAGGCGAGCAAGCAAGGACGAAGACCCAACCACGACGGCGCTCCGTGTTGTTGAAGCCGTTATCGGTGAGCCGCTTGCCCCCCCGAAGAAGAATCCACACGCCCAAGCCTTGGCCCGTCTGGGGGCATCCAAGGGCGGTAAGGCCAGGGCAGAAAAACTGTCCGCCAAGCAGCGCAAAGCCATTGCGTTGAAAGCTGCGCTCGCACGCTGGACAAAAAACCAGGGGAGGTCATAAAGAAATGGGGGGGATGCAGCCACAACAGAAGGATCTCTTCGAGCATCAAACTGAAGCAGTTCCTCGCGAACTCCATCGGAAGGCAGGAAAAGCCCAGTACCATCCCCTGCCCTCCGTATGGGAAGGCGAAGACTATGAACTTCTCGAACTCATGCTCGATTTCTATCCGCGTCAGCGTCCACAGCAGATCCTAGACGCAACAGTTAACGCCGGGCGCTTTTGGCAGGGAGGGCGGCGCTCGGTTATCGGGCTGGATATTGAGCGGTGTCACCACCCAAGCGTTATTGGTGATAACATGTGCATGCCATTTCGCGCTGACGCTTTCGATGTCATTGTATACGACCCGCCCCATATCCCCAATCAAGGGAAGGATAAGCAGAAAGACTTCAATACTCGTTTTGGACTCGTGCTCAAGTCACCAGCAAAAAACGGCTATAACTTCTCTCACCTGTATGGACCGTTCGTTAAAGAGGCATACCGGGTCTTAAAGCCAGAGGGGGTTCTCTTTTGCAAGATTGCCGATTACGTGCATAATCACCGGCTACAGTGGGCACATGTGGAGCTGATACAGGTAGCGGCTGCTGTAGGGTTCCGTCCGTGCGACTGCATCGTGAAAGTGAGAAAGGGACCGATTGTGGACCCAAAGTGGAAAGTTGCCCACCATGCACGACGGCATCATTGTTACTGGCTTGTGTTCCGCAAGTCAGACAAATGCGAGTAGCCCATTCATATGTCAGCGATGCGGTGATCCCACTCAAGCAGCATGTGGCAGCGCTCGACGAGTAAGTCACGAATTGCGCACTTCCCATCTGACCCATCAAAGAACACACGGAATACTTTTTCGCCCCCTTGGAGTGCATCACCGGCTATGCTTTGGCGGCCTGCTCGTTTGCCCACGGGGGCGGTTTGGACTCTCTCTATCAATCGAAGGAGAGGGATCGGAATCTCAAGCAGTTGATAGTGGATACCGACCCGGTCTACCCAAACAGCCCGCAACATTAGGATATGATCGTACCGAGACAAATGCGCGAGGGCGTGGCCGATGAGCGTCGGCTCATCCCATAGTCCCTTCTCCGTAGTGCAGAGTTTCGTGATGGTAATAAGATGAGACTTTGTCCCTTTCCCTGTCTCGGTCTTGAGCGAAATTCTCCTGGTTCCCACTAACAGGTCATGCTGTGGACTATTCCGCGTGGTGGGAACGACTTGGGCGTCCTGCCAGCCTGACTGCCTGAAGGCCCGTTGGACGAGGGATTCAAAGAATATGTCCCGTGGGGGGTCGTGCGGATATGCAGAATGGTGAGTTGCGACCAAGGACTGAAGGTTTCGTAGGAACTCGTTTGTGAACAATGCCCCGTGCTCGTTCGCCATGCCCTCGGCCTTCCTGGCCTGGAAATTTACGAAATAAAGGCAGCATGAACTAGCCCCTCTCTGCAAAGTACCCCAATGAAATCCTCTCCGTCTTCTTGACAGATCCTTAGCTTGTAAGCTAAAAGCTGATAGAGGGACAATAGGCGCTGAGGTGCGACTGGTGATTATTTACAGAGCGGGAGAGCATCGATCTGAAAGGAGGTAATATGAGCCGCAAATATGGAAGGTTACTGCGGGACCTTCGCCTAAAAGCCGGGAAAAGCATGGGCGAATTAGCCAGGCACTTAGGAGTGTCTGTAACGTATATTTCTGACGTTGAGAGGGGGAATCGTGCTCCCCTGACCAAGGAAAACACCGATAAAGCTGCTCAGTTTCTCAATGCAGACCCACGTCCTCTCTATATGGATGCAGCAGAGTGGCATGGGGCTTTTGAGCTTGAGGCTAATGCTGTGAGTCCCAAAGCTCGTGAAGTCGGAGCTTCTCTGATGCGTGACTGGTCGGAACTGACGGACAAGGATCTTGAGGAAATCGCTAAAATCCTCGGCAAGAAAGGGGCACTCTTCATGCTCTCTCTCCCGCGCGGGTTTCCTACAGATCGTCCCCTGAGCTATGCGAAAATCGAACAGCATGCACGTCGAGTCTGCTCCATTATTGCCCCGACACGACTGGTCACTGAAGCATTACCTGGCTTGGGTCTCTTTGAACATCTTAACACCTACACAGTGCGGATAGGTGACCAATCAGTGCCTTTAGACTATGAGGTCAAGAACTTCCCGTCGGGAATTGACGCCCTAGCACGGTATGAGGAACAAGAACAAGAGATCGTCGTAACACTCTCCGAGTCCACCTATGAGAATCTTGAGGGAGGTGATCCTAGGGCTCGCCTCACTTTATGTCATGAGATTGGCCATGCCGTGCTGCACACACGGGAATTGTTGCGATTATCTCGCATCTCGCACCGAGAGGCAGCTTTGCTGCGAGGAGAGAAACCTTCCCACAAAACCTACCAATATACAGAGTGGCAGGCGAATGCCTTTGCTTCAGCGATTCTTATGCCAGCTCAGGGGTTGGCGGTACTTGAAACGCAGGGAAAGTTATCCCAATCCGCAGTGCAACGTTGCTATGAGGTCTCTGCTTTAGCAGCAAAAATTCGCTTGAAAGTGTACCAGGAAAGAAAGAATGAATTACTGAGATAGGTCAGCAAACAAGGTGGAGGGGGAAGATGCGGTCGAACTATAAAGGGACGCTGCTCGATTCGTATCGAGATGGCCGGGAAGCAGATCTAAGTAAGAGGGGGCCACCATGACGGTGTGCCCCCTCTTTTTGTTTTGAGGCGGCGTGGCTCGAAAGGCAAGGCGCGGGGACTTGCAGACCTCGCTATGCCGGTTCGACTCCGGTCGCCGCCTCTCCCGATGTGCCCCGGAAGCTCAAAAGGAAAGAGCATCGGCCCGCCAAGTCGAAGGTTCCCAGTTCGAGCCTGGGTCGGGGCACAACGTTTTCTAATTATACACGGATTCCGTGGGGCACAAGTCCGGTATTCTACAGCGTGCCCTTGACAATGCTTGCCCGAGCAAGTATAATGTTCTTATGAACAAGCTCACCACACAGAAGAGGATTTAGATCGTCAAAGCCTTGGTAGAAGGGAATTCTCTCCGTTCCACCGCTCGCATGGCCGATGTGGCTTTCAATACGGTGTTGAAGCTCCGATGAGGCACTGAGGGTGCTCCAACAGGCTGAAGCAATCGACCGTCCCTCAGACAGCCTAGAAACCTACGTCATTTTTTCTGCGATGGGTGTAGTGCGAGAGAAACGGGGAGAGCTTCAAGAGGCTCTTTGCCCTTTACAGGCAGGCAGCGGAAGGCCTTGAGAAGGTTGTTCTTCAGCAGCGTCTGGAAGAATTGAAACTTTCCTTTCGGGAAGGAGTATTCGAAGTTTATCAAGCTACCGTGCAACTCTTGTTCAAACTTCATGCCCAGAAACGTGAACAGCACTACGTCGAGAAGGCTTTCCTGTACCATGAAAAAGGCAAGGCTCGTACTCTACTCGACCTGCTTGAGGAGGCGAAAGTTCGTGTCCGTGAAGGAATCGATCCGGTTTTGCTAAAAGAGAAAGAGAAAATCACAGCCAGAATCTCGGGCATCCATCGAGCCCTTGCCAACCCAGAGCTTCCCAAAGGCCAGGAGCAGCTGCTCCTGGCCACGCTGACAGAACAGGAGCAAGGCTGGCAGGCACTACAGGTGAAAATGGCAGTGGCCAACCCAAAGTACGCTGAGCTGACCTCACCCCAGGTGGCTGGCGTCCAGCAGGTTCAGGCGATCCTCGACAAAAAAACGCTTCTTCTAGAATATGCCTTAGGAGAAGAGAAGTCTTTCCTCTGGGCCATCACGCAAGGCGGTCTGCAGGCCTATGAGTTGCCTATGGGAGAAATGATTGCCAGTCAGATAGAGCAGTACCTCCCAACCCTGAGAGCACCACTGTATGGGAAAGATGAAGCAGATCGACACCTAGAACTGGGAAAAGGTCTCTACCGGACACTACCTCAGCCTGCGACAAGCCAACTCCAGGGGAAAAGCAAGCTTATCATCGTTCCTGATGGAGATCTGCATTACCTTCCCTTTGAGACGCTGATTGCCAACGTTAGGGGCGACGAAAAAAGCGACGAGCCGTCCGTGCTTCAGACCGTACCGTATCTCGTGAAAGATTATACTGTGACCTACACTCCCTCCGCCTCCGTGCTGGTCACGCTTGAGAAAAACCGTAATGCCAATCGCCATAAAGAAGTGCCCCCTCAAGCTCCCCTGCTCGCCTTCGGCGATCCGCTGTATGAAGCCGCTCCAGCACCCCATACCGTCGCCCTCAATGTGCGCGGCGCATACGAGGAGAGAGGGGGCGGATTTCAGCGGCTGACGTATTCCGCCAAGGAGGTCGAGAAGATCGCCGGGGTTTACGGCATCACCTTACCCTCCGACGCAGTAAATCTGGAAGAGAACGCCACCGAAAAGCGTCTACGTGAGCTGGAGCTCACGCGCTACCGCATCCTCCACTTTGCCACTCACGCCATTGTGGGTGATGAGGTGAAGTGGATCACCCAACCTGCCCTGGTCCTGTCGTTGACCGGGGTTGGTGATACCTATGATGGCTTCCTGCAAATGTCGGAGATCTTTAATTTGCGGCTGGATGCTGACCTAGTAGTCCTCTCTGCTTGTGATACAGGGAGGGGCAAGCTCCGGCGGGGAGAAGGGATTGTCGGGCTCACACGAGCCTTTATGTACGCCGGTACGCCCTCTGTAGCGGCCAGTCTGTGGAAGGTCAATGACCAGTCCACCAGCCTCTTTATGGAGTTCTTCTATCGGAACTTGAAAGAAGGACAGTCCAAAGCAGAAGCGCTGCGGCAAGCCAAAACGCAACTGATGCAGACCCGCGCCTGGAGCGACACTTTAGGTGAAGAGCAATCCTTTGCCGCTCCCTATTTCTGGGCGCCTTTTATCCTGATCGGCAGCGGAAACTAAACAGTGCCCCAGAAAGTGGAAATCATCCTTAGGATCTCTATGGTATGACTAGAGGGCTTTTCCTGCGCTGAGCCCATGCTATGGTAGCCCGCACGCGGAAATAGGAACCCTATGGTTGTTCGTATCTTTTCTGATTACCTTTGACCCTGGTGCTATGTGGCCGCGGCGCGGTTACACCGCTTGCAGGAGGAATACAAAGAGCGACTGACGCTGCAGTGGCGTAGTTTTCTGTTGTTTCGCGAGGACGCGCATAAAGGCTGGAATGGCTACGTGGCCGCGCATTGGCAGAAGGCCCAAGAGGCCGAGCCTACGCTGACCTTTACTCCGTGGCGAGGCACTGCGTATCCCACCACAATGCTGCCTGCGCATATCGCTGGCAAGGCTGCAGCTCGGCAGGGATTGTTCGAGAGTTTTCATCTGGAAGCGATGCGCGCGTTTTTCAGCTTGAGCCAGAACCTCGAAGATCCAGCGGTCCTCCGTCAGATCGCGGCAAGTGTTGGCGCGGATCTCAACTGCTTTGACCAGGATGTGGCCGACTCGGCGCTGAAGGAGTTGGTCTGGCGCGAGTTTACCAGCGGCGTCGAGCGCGACCGGGTTACCGCTATTCCTACGCTCTTTGTTGGCGAGCGCCGGGTCGTTGAAGGGGCCCTGGCGCTCGAGCGCTACCGTCAGGTATTTGATGCCGTGTTAACAGAAACTGAAAGATCGGTATGAGAACATTGTATCCGCTGTTCCTCTTGAGCATTCTCCTCTGTGGAGCATGCTCGTATTTTCTCTCTGCCAAAAAGGTCGAGTGTTGCGAAAACAAAGCGGCCTGTTGCTTCGACCAGATGTGTTGCCTGCCGCGCTATGCAAAAGCCGCTGGGGCCGAGCCGAAAGTCTTCACTTTCGACACGCCAGCATATGGGACCTGGCAAGACCTCGAACCCCCGCCAGGGTCAGTGATTATTAAACGAGGCTGGCTCTCCCGCTTCAATCCATTCAGCAGTGATGAGGAAGAGCAGAAACCACGTCCTCAGCCTCAACCGCAGGACGCGCAGGCCAAGCAAGACACGAACCCAGCAGAGCAGGAAGAAGATGGCGGATTTCTCGGTCGCCTGTGGCCATTCTGATTGTCAGTGCATGGTCTTCTCTCCCACGAGCACCAGCACACCAGAATACAGATGCAGAAGAGACCGTTGCTGAATCGGTCCGATTTCACAGCCGGTGAAGAAACCGATGATGGGCACATCTTCGAGATATTGCTTGATGTAGGAGGTATCCAAGTCGGGGAACCCGTAGAGTCCGCGGCCACGGCTGGCGCAGTTAAAGTATAATCCGAAGCCAGGCCGCTGCGTTGCCCAGGCGTAAGCCTGGGTTGCTAACGTCGCCTGCAAATCGTCACGTGAGCGACTGCCATCACGCAAGGTGAAAACCATCTTCTGTCCCTGACGAACCTCGTCACCAATCGCCACGATCCCCTGTCTGGGATCAACGCCGACGATATTCCGCACGACGTACTCACCTTGAGCGATATGCTGGCCTTCCGTATCCACCGGTAAGCCAGCAAATACAAAAGCCGCAGCTCGCCGCAGGTCCTCCAGCAAGGGCTGAGGAAGCGCCTCGGCAAATACCTCGAACGCTGGCCGTCCATCCAGTTCGAGGAGCAGGTTCTGGTGGGATTTGGTAATCGTATGCACGGGACCGATGGGCTGGCACGATTGGGTGATACCGATGGTGTGATGAAAGTGCCCGCTCAGCAGCGCCCCACAGACAGCGTCGTTGCTGACCGCGTCGCCACAGAGTTGGAAGGTCTCGCCCAAAGATCCATCTTCGGAGGCACCACCACCAACGACCGGCACATCAGGCACTGACTCGGATAAGCCGGTGAAGAACGCCCCAGGGTTGAAGTTATAGGTATCGGGCAGCACGACCAGCAAATTATCGGGGCCCAAATGAGGGTGGATGGACGCCGCGACTTCTTGTCCAGCCTCGCGCCCCCGGCCGCGTAGTTGGGGGACGAAAAAACGTGAGGCGGAAAACGTATCCGCCCGGACGGTCAGCACGGCGACGCCGGGAGCGCGTTCGATCTCACCGTCCGAGGTCAGCACTCCACCGGCACTGCACCCAACGACATGCGTCGCGCGTGCCGTTTCTTTCACGGTACGGAGCAGGAGACTGTAGCCCGCTCCGTGGTCGGTCGTGGCAAAGACCAGGGCGAGATCCGCAGTGTCACTACTCGATCGGGTCAGGGCAATCTCTGCCGCCTCGATCCCAGCTTGTTGTGTGTTCTTGTGGGTGGATAAGCCGACTCCAGCATGTAACATACTGTTGTCCTTTCCTTCTCCCTCGGAGAGAGAGAACCTCGCTCTTACTTGGTCGTGGCATCTGGCTTCTTTAAGCCGAGTCGCTCGTAATATTTCGCCGGGATCTTGCTCTTATCTTTATAGACGATGAAAGAGCAGTGTTCTTTCCCGAGGACAGCAGCCGGCTCAACTACGACGAACGGCGCACCGTTCTTTTCGATATCAACGAGTTCCATAGGGGGCTCGTGAGCGCAGTAGACCGGGAAATTGGCGCGGTTATAGGTCATGCGCTGGGGCTTCTCGACGGTCAGGAAACCGTTCGGTCCTTCATATTTCCCCTCCAGGACCAGACGACCGCCACTGCCGCAGGGCCGCATTTGGATGACAATTTTTTCCTCATCTTCCTCAATGTGCAACGGCTGCAGATGTCCACGCAAGCCAGCCACAAACATCTTCACCCGCTGGGGGAAGGTCTCGGGTCCGTCAGGGAATTTCTCCAGGTTGGGCAACCACCAGGCCTTCACTCCTTCGGTCATGACCTGTTCCAGCACTTCGTCGCCAAAACGCCGACCGATTTCGCTCAGCATCGCAGTGGTCCAGTTGCGATACAGGTCGTGCATACTGAGAAACTCATTATACATCCGCTTGGCGAGTTGTTTCGCCTTTTCCGTATCGCCGGCCTCAATCGCCTCGGTCAGACGGTCCACCGTCCGTTTTTCCATCTCGTGCAGTTCTACCTCAGAAAAGAGCCGTGCTTGCATAGCGTATCCTCCTCGGATGTAGGTTCCTGTGCGGGGTATATCTCACTCCCCGCGGCATTGCAAAGCCTTTTTTCTCCCGGTCTAATAAGGCCATGCCCAACACCATCGTAACCGAGGACTGGCGGTTTCCCCGCACAGTCCAGATGAAGCTTTCGCCGATCAAAGAAATGGAACTGGTAGCCAGTCGCATTCCGGATGTAGTCTCTCTCGCTCAAGGCATTCCCAGCTTCGATACTCCTGAACCGATCAAGGCGTTCGTGCAGCAAAAAATCGCTGAGGGCGCGTGTGCCAAATATTCACTGACCCCAGGGTTACTCCAATTACGTGAGTTAATTGCCGAATCGCTCTTGCGCGAGGGGATGCACTACGACCCAGAAAGCGAGCTCATTATTACGTGTGGGTCTATCGAAGGGATCGCCGCCACACTGCTCACGCTTACCCAGCCAGGCGACGAGGTGATCTTGCCCACCCCTAGCTACGCGTCCTACCAAGAAGTCGTCCGCATGGCTGGCTGCACCCCGCGCTTCGCGACGTTGCGCGAGGAAGAGAATTTCGCTTTTGACCTCGACGCCTTTGAGCGGTGTCTGTCCGCTCGTACCCGTGCCATTCTCTACTGTA
>CAZAYE010000006.1:0-20360 GCA_964489255.1 uncultured Enterobacteriaceae bacterium | reverse complement strand
GTGATGAGCAGATCGGCATTGCTCTTCTCTAACGCCACCAGCGCCTCTGGCCCTCGTTGATGAGCCTCGGCGGTGTAGCCTTCATCACTCAAGAGGTCAACGAGGAAAGCCCCCATCTCGGGCTCATCATCAAGCACGACGATACGTGCGCGGTTCTTATGCTCTCCCATGGCCATGAAGGTCCTCCACGAAGTGCGTGGTTGATGCGGATTGTCGCTCCGCCTGGGGGGTTGCTGGTGGGAGGGATACGATGAACCGAGAGCCTTGGCCTAACTCACTCTCAACCTCAATCTCCCCTCGATGGTTCTGGATAATCTCGCGGCAAATCGCGAGCCCCAAACCGGTCCCGCCCAGCGAACCTTTGGTCGTAAAGAAAGGCTCAAAAATGTGGGGCAGATCATCCGGGGGAATCCCTGAACCGGTATCGGTAATCCCCACTTCGATCATCCCCGCCCCGTTCAGTTCACCGTTCTGCCGAAGCCGGGTGCGGAGCGTAACCTGTCCAGCTGTCCCGACTGCTTGCAGAGCGTTCACACTCAAGTTCAGCAAGACCTGGTGGAGTTGATCTGGATCGCCAAGAATCGGTGGTAAATTTTCCGCCAACTCTAAGGAAACCTTAACGCCGGCGGTGTTGCTCTGATCGCTGACCACCTCCCAGACCCGGCGCACGATGTCGTTCAGCGACACCGTGCGGAAGTGCGGCTCAGAGCGACGCGCCAACGTTAAGAGCTGACGGATGAAGACGCTGATCCGTTCAATTTGGGCGACGATGACCCCCAGAAACGCCCGCTCTTTCTCAGGCAAGATACTGCGTTGCAGGAGTTGTTCTGCTCGACCTTGGATCACATTGAGGGGAGTGCCAATCTCGTGGGCCAAACGGGAGGCGAGCTGTCCCAGAGCGGCCAGTTTCTCCGAGTGGCGCAAGGCCCGCTCCAAGCGCAGTTTTTCTTCACTTTCAGTTATCAATTTTTGATGGGTCTCTTCGAGCCGAGCGCACATGCGGTCGAACTCCTGGGCGAGCCGACCGATTTCATCGCGGCGACTCAGCTGCAACCGTTGGTCGAACTGCCCTCGCCCGATCGCTTCGATACGGTGGGCGAACGTACGCAGGGGCAAAGTGATGCTCTGGCGGATCACCACCGAAACGATCACTGAAAGGACGACTAGCAGCATGAGGATGGTTAACAGTGTCTGAACCACCCGGCCGCGGAACTCGCGGGTAAAGAGGGGAAAGTCTTCAAGAATGAGGAAAGCCGCGATACCTTCGCCGGTCGAACTGGTGATCGGTTCTACCCGATAGTAGCGTTGCGCGGTGCCTTCGCTAAACAGTCCCTCGATCGGGATTTGGGTCGCGATGACCGTCCGCACATCCACTTTGGGAAGCTCGCGGCCCTGGAGAGAGGTGGAGACCGTGGCGACCCGAGCTTCCCGGTCATAGAAGACGACCCCAAGAATATTTTCAAACCCGCTGATCCCCGGAGCGAGTTGGGCAAAATATCGATCTGGCACATCGTCTCCGGCGGTCTCCAAAGACACGCGCAGAGTGCGGCTAATCGCCGCGACTTCACGGCGTAGATCATCAAGCAAATTAGCCCGAGTGCGGGTAAGGCTCAGATACACATCGAGCCCGGTGACCGTCAGGACACCCAACAAGAGATACCAGGTGAGTTTATTCCCAAGGCTCATAGTCTTTGGGGCACAACGCCACGCGCACAGTCCAGAAGTCCCAGATTTCCCCTTTGCACAATCCTGTGCGGCTTGCAATCACTCATGTTTTTGCCAAGAAACGCGGCCTAAACTTTGCTCTCTTCCTAACCTTCAAGAGGAATGCCAGGTGAACCCAATGCGACTGCTTGGAGCGCTGGCACTCGCGGCAGGGGGAAGCCTGCTGTTGAGCGAACCGCTGATCGGTAAGGATCTCTTGGTTGAGTTGACCGGCATCCAAGCGATGTCGCTCCGGCTTGTCTGTATTGTGGCCATTGTCCTTGGTGGGCTCGCCGTTGAGCTGGGGATTCGAGAAGAGCAGGAAGCAACCACCTATCACAAAGGAGAGAGAGAAATATGAAGAACAAAGCCGGGTTGATCATACCAATTGTGATGATCCTCTTCGGTGCCTACGCGCTGCTGACCACGCTGGGGAGCAGCGGAGAGCAGGTCACCCTGCTCAGCAATCACTCCTTACCGCGGGGCTTGACTATGGTGCTCGGGCTTCTGGGGTTGGGAGGTGGCTTAGTGGTGATGTTCAGCGCACGGTCCGGGAAAAAGCATACGGCCAGGTCATTATAGGAGGGAAGATCATGAAGCTTGCTTACATCGTTGCCGCTCTCATATTCGCACTCGGAATTTGGATGGTGAGCTTCGGCATGTCGAACACCGCTGAGGTGACACTGCTGGGGGTAACCTTTCATCCGCGCATAGCCAAAGGCGTAGGCGTGATTGCCGTGATTTTCAGTATTATTGCGTTTCTTGCCGCGTGGGGCAGTACACAGACGCCAAGCCACGCAGACCACGGTCGGTAACCTTTTCAGGCCGCACGGCTGCACAGCAACAGTAATCCCTTAGAGGGCGCCAGGGGTCAGAGACACAAGAGCCCCGGGAAAGAGGGAGCCAATTGCTCGCGGGTCCCTTTTTCTGAGGAAGGGATCGGAGTGTGAAGGCCCCTTCCTCTCTCACCGTAGCAACCCCGCGGCCTGCCCCTTTACAATTCCTCGGTCGTTTCTTCCTGCGGTACTGGTTCAGCTTCCTCGGTCCGGGTTTGGAGCGGAGGAAGATACGCGAAGAGACACCACTCTTGTTTTTGTCCCACCAAAAACAACCTCTGCTTCCCGAGGCGGTCTGCTAAAGGCGAAGGAACCAACGCATAGATAGGGATCTGAAGGGTCAAGAGGTTGGCGAAATCAGTCTCTGCCAGAAAGACTGCGGCGTGCCGGCTGTAGAACACCACCCCTGGCATTTGCACGCCGACTGCGTACAAGGGGACATCTGGATCAAGTCGCTCGCTGAGTTCCTGGAGCAGGGCGTTCCGCGTCTGATAGAATTCCTCTACCCATACGAGACGCTGGGGGAGTTGGTTTATATAGCCAGGTAACGAAAGCAAGAAGCACCAGAGAATCCCGACGAAAGCCTGCCGCTGCAGGAAAAGCGCTGGTGTAGGGGGAACAGTGACCGCCGTGAAGAGACGACGCCCCAAACGAAGTCCGCTCCCGGCGACCAGGAGGCAGAGCGGCGGATAAACTGGCAGCAAATACCAGGAGTGTTGGGTTTGCGCACTGAGGACGACCAACAGGGAGAGCCCAAGCCAGCAGAGGAGAAAGCGCGTCGAGAGCGAGAATGAGAACCTTGGCCGCCAACTCAGGAAACGGATCAGCGGAAAGCCTAAGAGCAGCGGGAGGCAGTGAAAGAGATCTCCCCATAAGCTCTCCAAGTAAAAATACCAGGGCCGCAGGGGAGCGTCATAGGTTATGACCAGTCGTGTTAGGGTTTCGTCCCACAGGAACGTCCGGACAAAGGGCAGCCCATGCGTCACAACCTGGTAGAGATACCACGGCAGGGCGCAGATCATGCCACCAATGAGACCTACACGGAAAAAGCCAGAGCGCAGCAGTGTGAGGTCTCGATCCCACAGGCAAAAAAGGAAAACGATCAACAAAGGCAAGAGGGCCGCAACCCCTTTGGCAAGCAATCCCATACCAAGCGCAACTCCCACACCAACGAGCCAAGCGCGGGAGCGGCGCCCAGACCAGAAGCAAAACAACGCCAGCAGTGAACAGAAAAGGAGGGGCGCGTCGGTTGCACTCTGCCGACTGCCATGTGTGAGAAAGGGATATAAAGTCAGCAGGAGCAACCCCGCACCCAATCCAGCCAGACGGCCATACAATTGCCGTCCCAACAAGACGACCAGCAGGACGCTGCCGACTCCGCAGAGTACCGAGGGGAACCGCGTGGCCCATTCACTGACACCGAAGACGCGATACGAGAGGGCAACCGACCAGAACAGCAATGGCGGTTTTTTGAAGTAAGGTTGGGAGTTCCATGACAACGTAACCCAGTTCCCTCCCTCGAACATTTCCCGTGCAACCTGAGCGTAGAGGGCCTCATCCCAATCCCTCAACGGCCCGTCTCCCAATCGCCACAAAAGCAACCCGGCAGCAAGACTCACCGTTAAGAGGACCTCAAAAGGGATGGTTGGGTCCCACCAGCGAGGCGCTCGGCCGGCTTTACCCTCTCTACGGGTACCCCACCGTCTTATCGTCTTCCGCGTTAACAAGGATCTCAGCAAGGAAACAGGAGGGAAAGCAAGTGAGTGTTCAAGACACCGGGCGTCTCCGGCTGGCCAGGGATAAGCGAGACGTCCAAAACCTGATCATAAACCACAGACTTACCGCCAGGAAGAAGAGTCCCCAGGCTGTCTCCTGTAAACTTTTCAGGGAGCCAAGCGCGGCCTCGATTTCATCCCCAAACGAGTAGGCCAAGGCAAAGATTACTGGCACATAGGCCGCCACAGATAGCAGGCTGACTCGAGTGTATGTGGCGACGGGCATGCCATGAAGGCCGACGAGCACATGGGCGGGCAGCCTGACCCCGGGAAGAAAACGGGCCCAGAATAGGGCATGGGTTCCGTAGCGGTCCAAAAATGCCTTGACCGTGCCAAGCCATTGACGACTCCCCAAAAAGGTCAGGGGACGTTGCAAACGTGCACTGCTCCAGCGCCGGCCCAGCCGATAAGCGAGAAAATCCCCGAGAAAAACCCCAGCGCTGGCTACGCTCAGGACTGTGATTAAGCGGACCTCGCCTGCATAATATAAGTATCCTGCAGTCGTGAGGGCAATCTCCTCAGCAAAAGGAATCAGCCAGATCCCAGCGGTGAGTAACAAAAAGATCGCGATATACGGAGAGAAGGCCACAAAAGATGGGAAAGACTCGCTGAGATGTTCTGCCACTGCCGCATCCTTTTTCCGCTATCCAATATGATTATGGCGGGTTACGCGAGCGTGAAGAACTACTCTGGCAAAACGATGCCAGAGCGAAAATCGCTACTGCCTGGTCGTACCAACATTCTCCTGCTCGGTTCTCCTATCTTCTTCACAAAGAGTCTAGAGATGAGCAAAAGTTGAGCCAGACAAAACCACCCTTTTTGGGCTGCAAAAGCCGATTAAGGCGGGGAGATTTGCCTCATGAGCGGATGAGGTGTCCCTTTTTCCCTCACCACAGTCTCAGCCATATGCGCAAGCTAGGAGAATCTCTGGTCAACCAACCGCGGCGATAGCCTCGCGAAGATGGAGCACCTGGGACAGAAACTCGGACACTTCATTTTTGTGAGTTGTCGGCAGTCAGTGCAGCCAAGAAGCAACCTGAACTCAAGAATGTCCAGCGAGGAGTGTCCATCCCAGTGGGGTGCGACTACTCGAAGGAGGCCTCCTCCTGGGACATAAGTGGGAGGGGAGGAGCGTACGGTCCATCCGCTTCCTGGAATCTGTGCTCTGGGTCAGAGCGGAGGGCTGCTAACGTGGAGAGCACCTTCCCCGCCCATCGATAGATATTGTTTCCTGCCACTGTAGACCGCAGGGCGTGCACGCGGCTGACCCGCTCCTCGAGGTCCATCACGAGGGCGGCGGCCAGGGTGTCCGCAAAGGTTTCGGTATCGTACGGATTGATCAGTAACGCCTGACTCAACTCACGAGCCGCGCCGGTGAATCGGCTGAGCACCAGCACCCCGTTTTGATCGTTTTTGGCCGCGATATATTCCTTGGCAACCAGGTTCATCCCGTCGTGTAAGGAACTGACCACGCACACCTCAGCGAGGCGGTACCAAGCGAGAACTTGGGGGAGCGCCAGGTTCTGACGGAGGAGCAGAACCGGCGTCCACTCGTCACTGCCATGCTGGCAGTTGATCGCTTCTACCAAATCGGTGATTTCTTCGTTGAGTTCCTTGTAACGTTTGATGCACGCTCGGCTCTCAGGCCCGGCCTGAACGAACACGATCCGTTCACGGTACTCAGGGTATTTGGTCAAGAGTCGCTCCACCGCTCGGAGGCGCTCAGGAATACCCTTGGTATAGTCGAGCCGGTCAATCCCCAAGCAAATCCGCCGACCATGTAATCCGTGTGCAGCTTGCAGCCGCTGAGCCTCTGCGGTCACTTCCGTGCTTTCGGCCTGCTGAGACAACCCGGCAAAGTCGGTGCTGATCGGAAACGGTCGTACCAGAGTCTCGATCCCATTATGGTGAAAGACGGATGAGCGTTCGCGGTCTACCCGCACTTCGAGTTCACGCTCGACGGTAGCCAAGAAATTGTCGCAGTGATAGCGAATATGGAACCCGAGAAGATCATTGGCCAGCAGCCCCCAGAGAATCTCGCGTTTCCACGGGCAGATGCGGAACGCCTCAGGATTCGGCCAGGGAATGTGCCAGAACTGGGCGATCAAGAGGTCTGGGCGGGCTTCTTTCAGCAACTGCGGCAAGAGCGCGAAGTGATAATCCTGAATCCACACGACTGCCGGTTCTCCCTGAATTTCAGCCAGGATCGCTTGGGCAAACTTCTCATTCACCCGTGCGTAGGCCAACCAGTCCACTTGCTCGAAACGCGGGCGGGTAAAGACCACATGACACAACGGCCACAGTGCCTCGTTGGCAAAACCGTAGTAGTAACCCGCTTCTTCTTCTTTGGTCAGCCACACCCGTTTCAGCGTGTAGCGGGGATTGTCCGGCGGGACCAACACCCGGTCGTATGCATCGACCACCAGTCGATCGGCTGCGCCACCTCCGTGTGCTACCCAGAGCCCACCACAGGCACGCAGCACCGGATCAAGACCGCTGGCCATCCCAGATGCTGGGCGTTCACACAGCACCCGTTGCCCGGCATAGACATGCATATAGGGTTCGCGGTTCGACACCACAACGAGCCGGAGGCTGCCGAATTTTTCCTGCACGGTGTCTTGGAGAAGGGTGTTCGTCCAGATCATAGCAGTCTCCTTGGAAGGTGAGGGCAAGGTGGGAGCAAAGACCGTACCGTCAGTCAGGAAAGCCGGCTCTCACCTTGGTAGAGTTGCAATGAGGCGAAAAGGGACTGGGCCGGATGAAACGCGTCAGATCGCCCCGCTTTGTAGTCTTTCCCATATTGCTGCAACCGTGTGTGAAGAGAAATGAATTGTCCTGCAGGTCACCCACTCAGATAAGGAAATCTATGAGATTAAAGTGTAGCCTCATTATCGTACAAAGGAAGAGGAATTTTACCAGCAAGTGCGGGAGGCTTTCTTCCAGGTAATCAGCGCCGCCCAGAAAGGCAAAGAGCTCACACGGGCTATCCTCATTTTGTCCTTCCCTAGCCTCGCCGAAATGGCTCATACACTTACCCCAAAACGGCTGGAGCTGTTACGTCTCATCCGGCGACACCGTCCGCAGCCTGTGCCTCAGCTTGCTTCTCTGGCCGGACGCGATATCAAAAAAATGTTAGCACAGATTTACGAATCTTAGAAAACCTCGGTTTGGTAGACACCCAAGCGCGGGCAACCTCGTAGCATGAACGCCTTGCCTATCGTGCGGCATCGCACTGCACTCAACCGGACTGGACTGTCCCGTCCGGTCCATCTCGCTCTTGAGGAGGGGCTCATTACCCAAGAGACCTCGGTGTTTGACCACGGGTGTGGAGAGGGGAATGACCTCCAACTCCTCCAAAGTCGTGGTATCCGCTGCGATGGATGGGACCCAGCATATTACCCACACAACAAACGCACCTCAGCCGAACGAGACGTGCACTTGTCTGGTCACCGGCTCTTACAGAGGTAGACCTCAAGACGGAGCGGAGGCCCCTTCCTATGATTTATTTGGATAACAACGGAACGACCCAGGTGCTACCGGAGGTGATAGAGGCGATGAAACCGGACTCCACCGCATCGCGGCAGATGATCCGGTTTTCGCTCGATGTAGGCAACAGCCAAGAAGAAATCTGCGAGACAGTAGCCGCTGTTCAGCATTGCGTTGGCGCCCTGTATGGATAGGGAGGGGTTGGAATCATGGAAGTGTTGATGGCTCTTGTGATTATCGGTGCTGCGGGGTTTCTTACGGATCTAGCGCTTGATGCAGCGCGGCATGCCAAGTAGGCAAAGACCTGCCAGAGCATTGAGCTGCCGCATCCGCCTGCGGCCAGGGGCGGCGAGTGATTAGCCGTTCTGGCTGAGCGACTCAACAACTGGCCGTAACTGTTCTGCCAGCTCTGGAACCTTGGTTTCGGCGACATCCCACACGATGAAGTAATCCACATCCGCGTAATCGTGAATGAGTCGGTCTCGCATCCCTGCGATCTTCTTCCATTCAATTGCGGGGAATTGGTCACGGATGTCTTGCGGAATCTTTTTCGCCGCCTCTCCAATAATCTCAATGCTTCGCACGAAGGCCCGCTTCTTTACCTCGTCACGGACGAAGGACTCCAGCGAGGTCTGCGCCATTTGGACGGCTAAGAAGTCGGCTTCCTGGAGAATATCGCGCAGAAGCTCAAGCGTTGAGGGTTGCATAACGCACGGTCGGAAGGATGATACGGGCTTTCCGCTCACTCAACGAGCCGTCAGTGACGAGATCGATGGGTCGGCCAAAGAGCCCTTGGAGCAGTTCATAAATGGCAAAGAAGTTGTCATAGGTTTTCCGGCCCTTTGCGAACTCCAGATAGACGTCGACATCACTCTCTGCCGTGGCTTCTCTTCTGGCAAAAGAGCCAAATACGCCGATACGCTGCGCGCCAAGGGCGCGCAATTCAGCCGCGTGAGTTTCTATCAGTGCCAAGGGGTCCATATGACATCAGCCTAGCTTTCTCTCTCTGCCAGTGCAACGGTTAAGATTTGTCTAATGGCTAACACATATAGAGACAAATGCTACAGTCTGCGCAGATGACGGTACTGCTCCTGACCTGACCTCATCTGACCCGCCTCGAAGGTTCATCTCCAACTCAGCAACTGGGGCCGTTTCCAGAGGGCAATCAGATGGAATTTTGAATTCCATTCCAAGGCATCGAGTCTGAAGCGCTGTTAATCCTTCTCGACAAGGAAGGTATTTGTGCGTCATCCGGCTCGGCCTGTCTGGCCGATTCCGACGAACCCTCGCCTGTGATCAGAGCGATGAAACCGGATTCCACTGCGTCGCAGCAAATGGTCCGATTTTCGTTGGATATACAAACAAGGCTCATGTACAGAATCTGTGCGGACGCGAATCAGACCCCGTTCGCCCTGAGCGTAGCGTGAGCGAAGTCGAAGGGTGAACGGCAGAGGCGCACAAATCTTGGACATGAGCCACAAACAAATATAAGGACTCGAAAAATCCTTCAATTCTCCACCGTAAAGAAGAGTTTCTACCGCTAGACCGCCCTTTACGTTCAAAATTTGCTAGGTTACAGCGGTTTGCACTTGCATGAAGAGAGAAAGAAGGTAGGCCGGAATAAGCGGAGCGTTTCCGGCATAGACGAGCTGAGAAAACGGTATGTCTCCTCGCTCAAATGAAAACCGCTGTAACTCGCCAAGAGGAAAAATGGGGCCTCTACGAGCAACCAGAAACCATTGGAGCACGAGAAGGGTGGGAAAAAGTTCTAGCGGAACGAGGCGCGCGCTTCTCTGGTCACCGGCTCGTACGGAGGTAGACCTTCAAGTCGACACAACCTTCGTTATTGAAGAGCACCTTACAGCTTACTCCTTTACCGAAAGCTCTACGCGCGATGTCGGTTGTGATAAGTTTTTGTTGTGGAAACCGCTCGTTTCAATGCGGCATTGATGATGCCTGACGATGCGCGGCATCTCTTGAGTGTTGATCGTTGGGCAAGCGCTGTCTCTCGTGCATACTACTGTAGTTACCAAGCCATGTGGGCGGCCTTAGGTGCGCCTCCTCAAGCGAACTAATGGCGTCGTGCCGCTGTTATTGCCCATTTTGTCCATGGGTATTGGTTCGCTCCTGCTCACCCAAGGACAGGACCAGGTTTGTTGGAGCCCTTGCGCCGACCACTTCAGTGGCTCTATCAGAAGCGGATCGATGTTGACTATGATATGAGGCCGGTAACACAGGCGATTGCCTCACGAGAGGTGGAAATTGCCGAGCGGGTCTGTCAAGAAATTCAACAACAGAGCGGAGGAATCTTTCCATGAGTGGCACCCCGTATCGGAATGATCAACGACTTGCCTTCGCTGTGACTCGATTCATTGCGGATATTCACCGACGCATTCCCCAGGCGCGAATCGAGCCGATGACGCCTTACGAAGACGAAGACTTCACGCTGGCCGTGATTGTCCCGACAGGGACCGATGAAGAAGCGGTTCTTGACCAGTGCCTGGCGGCGAGTGCCGCGATTGAAGATGAGATGGATCTCTACATTCTCCCGCGAGTGCGGTCTGAAAGGTTCTAATGGCTGAAGCAACAGCGATAGAAGAGAATTCCTCCCCTCGTGGTCCCCATCTCACTAGGCAAGGGAAACCTTCTCCTTTCACTGAGCTGCGCATTCTTCCTATCATTACTACAAGCACAGCAGATCTCGTTCGGGATTTTTTTCAACCGTTTCTCTTGCGAAGTGTATCCTATGATCGTGGAGTCGGTTTTTTCAGTGCTGGCTGGCTTCGCATCGATGCTATTGGGTTGGCGGGTTTAGTAAGAAACGGAGGGCGGGCACGTTGGGTCACTAGCCCAATCCTATCTGAGGAAGAATGGAGGGCTCTGAGAAAAGGAGTTGAGGCGGCAAATAACTCGACCCTCTGTCAAGCGCTTCACCGTTCATTGGATGAGATCGAGATAGGCTTGACTGCTGACACGCTTTCGATATTGGCCTGGATGGTTGCGGACGGGCTTTTGGAGTTCCGCTTTGCTATTCCTACTGACTCTCTCGACGGAGAGTTTCATGACAAGTTTGGCATTTTCACTGACGCATATGGCAAGCGGGTGAGCTTCAACGGGTCTTACAACGACAGTGTCCAGGGAACACGGAACTACGAATCGCTAAAAGTCTTCTGCTCCTGGACCGAATCAACGGCACCGATGGTCGAGGCAGATGTCGTCCGCTTTGAAAGACTGTGGAATGGACGAGAGCCGAACCTTCGTGTCTATACTTTACCTGAGGCGATTCACAGCCGTATCCAACGTTACCGAATTCCGGGAAGGCCCTACTCGCAAGACCTAGGTTTTCGTACTCCTGCTCGCCCTCCTCTTCGATCGTACCAAGAAGAAGCCATCATCGCCTGGGAGAAAGCAGGTCGTTGCGGCGTTTTGGATATGGCGACAGGAACCGGGAAAACTCGTGTTGCGCTCACCGCGGCTAAGCGTACGTATGGTCTCCGTGCGGTGATCATCGGAGTTCCCACCGATCCTCTTCTTTCCCAGTGGCAACGTGAAGTTCGGGAAGAAGGAGGCTTTGCGCCTCCGCTTGCCATCTTTGGCGGTCATGCCACCTGGCAAGATCAAGCGTTCAATCGACTCTGTCTGCTCCAAGATATCGGGGAGAGTGAAGCCAGTCGGCTCATCGTGCTGATCGGAACGTATCACTCTCTTGCGAGCGAACAGTTTCAGACGATCCTCCAGGATGCCTCACCTCCCCCGAGATCACTACTCTTCATCGCTGATGAAGTTCATCGTCTCGGAGCCCCTTTCTTTCAAAATGCCATGCAACAGGCATATGGATGTCGGTTAGGTTTGACGGCGACGCTCACTCATCCCTTCAATATAGAGGGCACTGCCGCCATTCACAACTACTTCGGCGGAGTGGTGTACAAATTTCCCTTCGAGAAGGCGGTAGGCACTGTTCTCTGCCGTTACGACTACCATGTCCGCTTTGCTGAACTATCAGATGAAGAGTTTGAAGAATACAAGGAACTGTCCCACGCTTTGAACGCGTTATCTTTGAGAATTGGCTGGTCTATCGTGGAAGGGTTGAAATTCATTTGGGCGACGCGTTTGCCGAAGGGAAGAACATTATTGTAGTCCATGGTCTGAACGGTTTTGGCAAAACCTCTCTTCTCCGCGGGGTGCAATGGGCGTTCCACGAGTATCTGCCGGATAAGGCCCTACATGAGTGCTTCAACAAAGGAGCGATCCAAGACGGCGAGAACGATTTATCCGTGGAGGTCCATTTCATTGCGAACGGCCTCCCTTACCAATTGGTTCGAAGAGCGAGAGCGCGCCTGGATGGAGCTGGTGCGATTATCGGGGCCACTCCAAAGCCGCCTGAACTCATTGAAAATGGACGCGTCCTCGAAGGGGCAGCGCAGGATGCGATTGAACAAATCCTTCCCAAGGAATGCCAACAGTTCTTTTTCTTCGACGGGCTAGAGATCAAGACCTATGCGGGAAAGCACCGTCCAGCGGATATCCGTGAGGCGATCGAACGGGTCCTTGGTATTCCAGAAGTACGCAACCTCAGAGCCGACCTCGAAAAGGTCGTTGAACGTTGGGAGGAAGAACGCGATCAACATCTGGAAAGGGATAAGGAACATCACCGTCTCCTGGATGAGCTGAGAGACCTCCGCACAGAGGAAGCTGGGTTCCGTGGTGACCTAGAGGAGGAAAGGAAAAGGCGAGACGCTCTTGAAGGGCTTGTAGATGGGCTTGAGAAGCGAGCCACCGAACTTGAAAGCATAAAGATGGAGCAAGAGCGCTTGCGAGACCTCGAACGGTTAAAAACCTCGAAGGAAGCAATGCTGCTTGAGCAGGAGGAAAAGCTCGACGCCACTATTGATCTTTGATCGTTCCCCAGAATACACAGAAATAATCGAACCATTTCTCTTTTGCCCACTCTCGCTTTTTCCCTACTATCGTTTCTCCAGAACAGAGATGGGCGGCTATATTGGAAAAACGCGGATCTGGTGTGAGGCAGCGGAACTGGTTTGCAAGATAGCGCATACCAGGATATGGGAGCTTCTCTTTTCCGTCAGCTATCTTGAATTTCATCAGCCCGTGAAAGGGACTTTCAGGGTCGTGGTTCACACGATCCATCATCTGATGCTCTTCTATGTCGCTTCCTACCGTGCTGAGGTGCTTATTTAAGCGGTTGAACTCTGACGGAGTGAGAAAGGAATTGGCAATCGCATGCAAGAACTCCGGGGCAATCGGCTGAGCTTTTTGGTTAATGACAACGAACTGGAAAACTAGCTCTTCCCAAGAGATGGTCGACAAGGCGCAAACGGAAAAGGGAACAGCCATTTCCAGTGTATGGGCTCCATAGACGCGATGCTGCCCGTCAACCAATATTGCTGGCTTTACTAACTCGGTCAGCATTTCTAACAGCTCTTCTTCCTCTTCTGAATAGAGATCAGGATCATCTCCCCGCTGGCAAAGGCCATCAAGCGTGCTTCGCAAACCTCGGACGAATCTAAAGGGAAAGGAATCGTAAATGGCGAGCCCTTCCTCGTCAGCTACAGTCGGCTCGTTAAAGGAGACGCTGTTCACTACATCTTCTTCACGGGGGAGGGAGAAACGCAGAGCCACCCGTGCAAGGTACTTTCTTATAGCTTCGCTGAGGGTGGATGGACTGTCGTCCAACTCGAACTCAATCCATACGAGTTCACCAGGATCGTTGCCTCCGCTAAAGGTTGCAACACTGCCAATTGAACGCACAGTGGTCGCTCCATCGCGGAATGCAGCAACAAGCTCGCCTCAAAGCCCAGATTAATCAGCAGGAAGATGCGCTACGACAGCTCTGTGCTGGTTTGTTGCCCTTCGCATTGATTCCCTCACTCTGTGAGCAACTCAAAGAGCAACTGCTTTCAGAAGAGCATGCCGCCCAAGTGGAAGCCGGCCGAGCGCTGTTACAATCAGCCAAAGAGGAAATCCTCCAGCGTGTCGGCGCTGCTGATTTCTGGGCTGAACTGCCTGGGCTGCCGGAGAAACTGAAGACCGACATCCAGAATCGCCTTCTGCAAACTATAGAGGAGCCTTTCCATATTGGGCAAATGGAGCAGGTCGAAGATGTCCACCAACTCTCAACTCTGGTCCAGCGGCAGCTTCTTTCGTGGATTGATCAAGCGATACACGAGATTCCGAAGCAAGCGAGGTCGTTGGCTCGTGAGTTGGAAAACTGTTATCGGGAGTTGCACAAGGTTGAGGAAGCACTACGGAGAATTCCGGCAGATGATGTTTTGAAACCTCTCCTTGAGGAACTACACAATTTACATCGAGAGTTGGCGGAAGCGAGCAGTCGGGTACTAACCACAGACGAAGCGCTCAAAGCGGCTGAAGTGCGACTGAGCGAGCTTCGACAGCAGTACCGACAGACAACAGAGAAACTCGCAGCCGAGGCTACTCGCACTTCTCGGATCCATCTTGCTCACCGCGTCCAGAAAGTACTCGATGAGTATAAGGCTAGTCTCATTGATAAGAAGGTAGCTCAGCTGCAAGGGGCGGTCTCTGAGTGTTTCAACACCCTCTGTCGGAAGAAGGACGCCCTACGGAAGATCGCGATTGATCCGAGAGATTTTTCCGTGACGCTCTACGATAGACAGAACCGACCACTGCCGAAGTCACAGCTTTCAGCTGGGGAAAAGCAGATTTACGCGATCTCGATGCTCTGGGCGCTCGCAAAGACTTCAGGTCGTCCCCTACCGATTATGATCGACACCCCGCTTGGGAGGCTTGATAGCGACCACCGCGCGTCTCTCGTGCATCACTACTTTCCCGTCGCGAGTCACCAAGTGATCATTCTGTCTACCGATACCGAAGTTGATCGATCCTATTTTGCTGCACTGCGACAGGACATTGCTCATGCATATCGTCTGGAGTTCGATCCTGTAGAAAACGGAACGACAATCACCGCTGGCTATTTTTGGAAAGACACCCATGAAGCTCACGAAGCTCCGGCTCTCTAAGGAAGCATCCAACCGCTTGCGTTTTGTTGCAGGCAGAACTGGCCTCACACCAAACCTGCTGTGTCGTATTGGGTTTTGTCTGTCATTAGCTGAGCCGTCGCTGCCGAATCCGGACGACTACCCTGAGGAGGAGAGGGAGTTCAATCGCTATACCTTACTTGGGGAGTATGATGCATTGTTTGTCGCCTTGCTCAAAGAACGGTGTCGCCGGGATGGAGTTGATCTGGCAAGACTTCCTGATTACTTCCGTGCACACATGAACCGAGGTGTCATTTTACTGCAAGCGTGTGTGAGGAGCGTGGGTGACCTTGCTGCGTTATTGCCACGTGCGGATGCTGAATCATATTCGCAATTGGTAAGAGAAGAATAGGTTCTTCACTTCACGATAGGGTTGTAACTTCTACTTGGTAGCGCTTTTTCCTGGCATCCTCCACTAGTTCTTCGATGCGAGCGGCCACTTCGTCAGCGATCCAATCCGCTCCGCACTGAGCGCAAACCAAGGCTGGAACGTTTCTCACTACAACTACGCCAAACCCGAGCTCAGCGGTGAAGGTGGTTGTTCCTGCTCGCTTGCTCCTGCCACAAAGGGGGCAAATACTCTCGCTATTTTCCTTCATGACTTTCTCCGTGTTCGGAAATCTGCCTCTCACGCAATAACTCCTCAACAAAGTCGAGCCGGTCTTTTCCCCAAAACATTTCATCGCCAACAAAGAACGTCGGCGCCCCAAAAGCCCCACGCTTAATCCCTTCGTCGGTGATGCGAATCACTTCCTGACGGGCTGCTTCGCCTTGGCTCTCACGCAGGAACGCATTGGCATCAACCCCAAGTCCGACCGCAATCTGCCCCAGGACGGCCGGGGCAGCGATGTTTTCGTCGCGTTCCCAATAGGCACGAAAGACTTCTTGAATGTACGCCTCTTCCTTTCCCCACTGCCGCATGACCACAGCACCGCGCAGTGCCTGGCTGGACTTAATGGGAAAAATCGCAGGCATGCGGAAGGGCCGGCCGGTGCGTTTAGCCCAACGCTGATGATCACGCCAGAAATAGGCAAGTTTGGCGCGCGGTTCCTGGTTGAGCGAATGGTCATTGCTGCGGAACACATGCCCAAGATAGAAAGGCATCCAGCGCAGTGCCGCTCCAGTGCGCTGACAGACTTCTGGCGCTAGGAACGTAGCGAAATAAGAGTTGGTGCTGGAGAAGTCATAGTAGTATTCGAGGACCTTGGTAGGCATAACTGCTCCCTCCCGGGAGCAAAATATGTGACCGTCAGGAAGTACGCAAACGGGGGCGAGCAACAGAGCTGCCGAGCAACTCTCCGCTGTCCTTTGACTGCGTTCAAGACAGACCTGTTGAAGCACGAACAGCGGCTTTTCTCCCGTCTTCCTACTGTTCCGCGTCGCTTATCTTCAGAAAAGAACCGTCAGCAAGTTCACAGTAGATCGCTACCCGTTCTCCTTCCGCCAGTGGCGGGAGGCCAAGTTCGGTGGGACATGCTTCATAGTAGAGTTGTTCAGCCCGTTTGCACAGTTCGATCAGCGTGCCGAGTCGATCCTGGTACACGTTCTCAGAAATGCCCAATGCCCGGAGACGAAATAGTTCGTCATCCTCCTGGCGGATCTGTCGCCAAAGCTCGGGTTCATGCTCAGCCAGCCACGCGTCAATCATGGGAAAGTGTGGGCCAAGTGCAGCAGTGGTAATCGCGTAGTGACGCTGCAGCACACCGACAGGAGCGGTTCGGGTTCGTCCCAGGGAAGAGGGCGTTTCTTTCTTCCCGTCGGGCAGGGCGTTCACCATCATGGGGATATTGTACGAGCGAAGGTGGGGAGCAAACAAGAGAGAAGCGAAAAAAAGGTGAAAGTATGCTCTGAGCGTTTGCTTACAGGGGCGATCCTGGTGCTCGCCCGGTCTACTTCAGGAACTTACCAACAATCCCTATGCATCACCTCCTATGCCTTGTCCGTTCCAGGCGGCGTTACAGCAGGGCGGTGTTTTGTTACAGTGCAAGACATGCCTACGTCCTCTCCTGCGTCATTGCCCGCAGAAGACGCTCCTGCCTCATCTCGCTCCAACCTTGCCCGCAAGGGCTTACCCATCCTCATCGCGACCCTCATCAGTCGACCACTAGGATTTGTCCGCGAAGCAGTACAGGCGGCCTTGTTCGGCGCCTCACGCCTCACCGACGCGTTCCTCGTTGCTTACAATGTTCCTGAGATGATCCAGACCCTGTTCTTTAGCGGCGTGCTGAGCAACTTCTTCGTGCCAGTTATCACCCGCTACCGCGAGCAAAAAGCAGAATTGAGCGCAATATTTAGTGTGGCCTTCAATGGCGCGCTGGTCTTGGCCCTCTTCCTGGCTGGGGTCTGCTATGTGACCGCACCGGAGATCATCACTGTAGCCGCTCCTGGCCTGACTGGGGCGGACCGTCAATTAGCCGTGTTTCTCTTTCGTCTGATGCTCCCCATGCTCGTGCTGCACTGCTTGTTGGCCGTAGTCAAAGGTACGCTCAATAGTCTCGACCACTATGCCATGCCCGAGTATGCCGGCGTGTTCTTTAATCTGGTGATGATCCTGTGTGCCGTGCTGCTCTCCGGCTCGTACGGCATCACCAGTTTGGCGCTGGGCGTGGTCGGTGGGAGCATTGTCCAGTTACTGATTCAGGTGCCGGTGCTTAGACAAAAAGGTATCCGTTACCAACCGACATTGGGATTTGCTCATCCGGCCTTGCATGAAATGCGCGGTTTGGTGATTGGCGCGGTGGTGGCCACGGCAGTCGTCCCTGTCAACGCCTTTATCGCGCGGGCAATGGCCTCTACCCTTCCAGAGGGTAGCATCTCCGCCCTCGCTTACGCGTTTCGCGTGTTTCTGTTGCCAGTCAGTCTCTTTGCCGTGCCGGTCTATACGGTCCTTCTTACCGATCTCTCAACCGCTCAGCACCAGGGTGCGCAACAACGCTTTAAGGAACAAGCAGGCGCGGGTCTTTCACTCCTGTTTGCCGTCGCCCTGCCAGCTACGGCTCTGCTGATCGCTTTAGCAACACCCATCACTCGGCTCCTGTACGAGCGCGGTCAGTTCACTGCCGAAGATACCATTCTCACCAGTCAGGCACTTATGGCCTACGGGCTGGGGACTCTCGCTTACGGCACCAGCCAAGTGATGGTGCGACTCTTCAACGCCACCAAAGATACGCGCACGCCGGCGTGGGTAGGAGTTGGCTCGATTGCGCTGAGCGCCGGAGGGAACTGGATACTCATGCAAATATGGGGACACTGGGGTATTGCGCTAGTGACTTCGCTCGTGTCCTACGTGAACACTATGGTGCTCTATGTCATTTTTCGCCGCCGTCATGGTCCGCTTAATGAATCCTTGTTAGCGCGACGCTTTCTTACGCATCTGCTGTTGGCCGTAACCTTGGGGACATGTCTGTTTGTGTTAAGCCGGCCGCTGGCGGCAGCGCCGGATTCACTGATGACGTTACCACATTTGCTCCACTTTGCCGTCGTGCTCGCAATTAGCGGCGGACTATATGCAGCCTCTGGTATTCTCTTCAAAGTCGAGGAGATCGTGATGCTGACCCGAAAGATCAGGCAGCGACTGTTGCGTAATACTTGAAAGAATCCAGATATGGAACGAACCAGGGAGCGAATCAAGCTTGAGACTGAAGTGCTGCGATTTACGCTGGTGGCGCTGGTGGCGGTCGTAGGAGGGACTCTTTCTTTACTGCTCGGCGAATGGACGTCTTTTCGGTTGATATTGGCTAGTTTAGGGCTTCTCGCTACACTAGGACTAACTTTAATGAGTTGGCGACGTTATCGAGGAATTCTCGCTTTGATAGAACGTTTGCCGGAGAGTCAGTCATGAGTCTACAAGAATGGATTGCGCTTGCCATTGCTGCAGGCGTCCTTGCAACGTTTGTTGGCGCCTTCTGGTTGATGTCTTCTTCGGACGACCACAAACGATAATGAAGCGCCTCTGCACAAATTCGGCGTGGCAGAGCCACTTCCTTTTCGCGTGGTTTCCTCACCCCGTCCCTGCCTTATTGCTAAGCTCAAGACAGAAGTTTCCTAAATCCTTCTTTTGATTTCTGTGGACAAAAAGTAACTTTCGCTGTATATTCGCTCATCCGAGGAAGGGAGCGATAATATGGCGATTGCGCATTCTGCTAATGCGCAGGGGCAGGCCCATGATTTGGTCAAGCACTTGCAGTGCGTAGCAAAGCTGGCCGCTGAGTTTGCCTCCAAGTTTGGAGCGAAAGACTTGGCCTATTGGGCAGGATTGTGGCACGACGTTGGTAAAGTCCACCCTGACTTCCAGACATATCTCCGTGACTGTGAGGCCAATCCAGAAAAACATCCACGTGGCCCTGATCATAAGAGGGCTGGAGCGCTGATTGCCTCCCGAAGACATGAACTGCTGACATTTCTGATTGCTGGTCATCACGGCGGCTTGCCGGACCGTGCATCTCTCAAGACGTGGTTGCAAGACGTAAATACGGCCCGCCCTGCCCAAGAAGCGATTCAGCTTATCCGCAGCCATCTCGCAGAAGTCGAACCTTCTCCTCCTCTATTGCCTCCTGCTCATCTCCGGTCTGAACTCGACGCCGAGTTTTTCATTCGCATGCTCTTTTCGACACTCGTTGATGCGGATTTTCTTGATACCGAGCGACACTTCAATACCGAACAATCGGAGAGGCGTAGTGGGGCTCCGACTCTGAGCGAGTTATGGAACCGTTTTGTCAACAGCCAGCAGCAGCTTACTGGAAAAGAGAGGGATCAAGTCAACCGCATTCGCCACGAGGTCTATGAAGCATGCGTACGGGTCGCCGAGCAGTTGCCAGGATTCTTTCGTCTGACTGTACCTACAGGTGGCGGCAAGACTCGCTCTGGAATGGCCTTTGCGCTGAAACATGCTCTCACTCACGGCCTCGACCGCGTGATGGTGGCGATTCCCTACACCAGCATCATCGAGCAAACAGCCGATGTGTACCGCCAGATCTTTAGAGAGGGAGTATTAGAACACCACAGTGCAGTTGGGGCTCGGGAGGAAGCTGCTGACCCTGTTTCTTTAGATGATGTCTGGTCTCGTTTAACAGCCGAGAATTGGGACGCCCCGATAGTAGTGACGACGACAGTCCAACTTTTTGAGAGCCTATTTAGCAGGAAAACAACTTCTTGCCGAAAACTTCACAACATCGCCCACAGCGTTCTTATTCTTGATGAAGTACAAACCTTGCCAGTTGGTTTACTGGAACCTATTCTTGATAGCTTACGCCAGCTGGTCGCTCACTATGGTGTCAGTGTTGTGCTCTGTACAGCGACCCAACCGGCCTTAGACGATAGCCCATACCTCAAAGGGTTACCAAATATCCGAGAAATCGTGCAGGAACCAGCCAGATTATTTACTGAACTCGGAGGACGGGTGCAGTATGAATTGCCCTCTTCCACTGAAACCTGGACATGGGATCGCGTTGCAGAAGAGATACGAAGTGCTAACCAAGCTGTCTCTTATACACATCTCCGAGCCCACGAGACTAGGCATGATCTCG
>CAZAYE010000005.1:18470-20396 GCA_964489255.1 uncultured Enterobacteriaceae bacterium | reverse complement strand
GATTCACATTGACCTTTTCGACTTGCGCCTGCCCGCTAGGCTGAGCCGCATCGAAGGCGGTACCACGCACGGAGATGACTTTCACCGGACCGTCAAGTGATACAGTAACCATGGCATTACCGGCATACATTGGCCGCCGGAAGGTGCCGTCAGGGTTGATGCCTACGACGTCGGTCGCCATGCTTGCGCCCAGGCGTGCAGCGACCCGAGGCAGGAGATCTTTGCCCACGGCGGTCGAGGTCGCCAGCAGCAAGGAGACATCGTTCGCCTTGACCAGTTGTTCCAGGGTCGCGGCATACGCATCGGCTAAGTAGTTGGCCAGAGCCGGATCATCGGCTGCAATAACTTTCGCTACGCCGTATCCTGCCATTTCCTGCGCAGGAGCCTCGATCCCAAACCCTAACACTGCTGCCAGGCAGTTCCCACCCAGTTTTCCTGCAGCTTCTTTGCCAGCCTGCAGGGCAATGAGTGTACTCTTGGGGAATTTTCCTTTCTGGTGTTCAGCAAAAACAAGCACATTACCCATAGGGTTCTCCTCAGATGACTTTCGCCTCGGTATGGAGGAGGTGGAGCAGTTCCTGCACGGTTTCCACCTTCTTACCGGCTTCTTTCTTGGCTGGCGGGTCCACTTTCTGCACTTTCAGACGAGGAGTAATATCAACTCCCAACTCTGCGGCTGGGACCTCTTTGATCTCTTTCTTCCGTGCCTTCATGATGCCAGGCAAAGAGGCATAGCGAGGCTCATTGAGACGTAGGTCTGCGGTGATGATTCCTGGAAGGGCAAACCCAACCGTCTCTAGGCCACCGTCCACCTCTCGGGTCACCTGTATGGATTTTTGATCGGCAGCAAACTCGACTTTGGACGCGAAGGTCGCCTGTGGCCAGTCGAGAAGCGCGGCCAGCATCTGCCCAGCTTGGTTCGAGTCGTCGTCGATAGCCTGCTTGCCCAGCACCACGAGTTGTGGATTTTCTCGCTCGACCAGCTTCGTCAGAATTCTGGCAACCGCCAGGGAGTCCAATTCCTGCTCGCAGAGCACTAAGATCGCCCGGTCCGCACCCATTGCCAAGCCAGTACGCAATTGTTCGGTCACGACTTTGGCGCCGATACTGACCAGCACCACTTCACTTGACCCCAGTTTTTCTTTGGTGCGCAGAGCCTCTTCGATGGCGATTTCATCGAACGGATTGATGACGTATTTGATGTTGTCGGTGACAATACCTGACCCATCGGGCTTCACCCGGATTGTGGTTTCCGGGTCAGGGACCCGTTTGACCGTAACGAGAATTTTCACTCCAGTCCTCCTCCTGTCGTATCGGTCGTGTACTTCATCGTTTTGGCGTCCTTGTGTCAAGCGCTCCGCAGAGGAGACCGCCAGAGACAGAGACTACGACGACCTCTCGGATGACTTCGTGTCTGACCCTTCTTGGCGAAGAGGAGAGGAAAAACTGCTCTTCCCCCTTGGTGCTTGCAGGAGAGGGAAGAAGGGTGATGCGGGACCTTCAGGCGTTATAACCTAAGCGACTTGAGAGCTCACGGCCAGCTTTGATGACCAGTGGGGCGATTTCGTTTTCAATACGTCCGGAAGGGATGCGGTAGGCTGGGCCGCTTACTGCTAAACTGCCGACCACAGTACGTGTGTAATCTTTGATCGGCACCGCAATTGTGCGCACGTCGGTGAGATATTCACCGTCATCTACTGCATACCCCGTGCTTGCGACTTTCTTCAGTTGCTCCATGAGCACCTGGCGATCAGTAATCGTGCGTTCGGTGTGCTGTCCTAGGCCATCCATGAAACAGCGTTGCACTTCTTCATCCGGTTCAAACGCCAAATGGACCTTTCCCGCTGCTGTACAATGTAAAGGAAGGTTCTCGCCGACATGGGAAACAATGCGCACGGGCTGATCTGCCTCAATCATGTCGAGAGG
>CAZAYE010000005.1:8613-18460 GCA_964489255.1 uncultured Enterobacteriaceae bacterium | reverse complement strand
CATAAGCACTCTCATGGCATGATTTCACCACTTCGATCATAATCGGCCTGGCTTGTTGCAGAAGTCCCATGTGCTGGAGATAAGTCTGACCGATTTGCAGACACTTGGTTCCCAAACGGTAGTTCTCTGTGGAACGGTTTTGTTCGATATATCCCCGCGACTCTAGGGTTGCGAGAATGCGGAAGACATTGTTTTTATGCAATTTGAGTCTTTTACTGAGCTCAGTGACTCCAAGCTCCCCGTCCCCATGAAACTGCTCAAGGACATCTAAAGCGTGAGCGACCGCCTGAATGACGTAATTGCTTTTTTCACGTCTTACCATGGTCCCTCCTTACCACGCCTAACAGCAAAAAACGTTCTAATTTTATATGGGTATGTGTCATTTTTGTCAACACAGTTTTATAGAGAGGGATGATAGGGAAAAGAATAGACATGAGTGCTGAGCGTCCTTGTCCATAGGCTTGCAAGTTTTTTAGCTCTTCAGTAAGGGAAGGGAGATGAAAGAGAAGACATTTGACCTCATCAATCCGCGTGGGCGATTTCCAATTGTTTTAACCTGTGAACATGCGTCTTGCGTCGTGCCGGCAGAATACCGGAGCCTTGGGATCAGTGACGAAGAGATCCACCGTCACATCGGTTGGGACATTGGTGCGGGGGCTGTGGTGGAAACGCTTGCCCGAAGGCTAGACGCGTCGGCTGTCTGTTCGGGGTATTCGCGCTTATTGATCGACTGTAACCGAGATCTTTCTGATCACGATTTGATTGTTCCAGAGAGTGATGGAACCAGGGTGCCAGGAAATCAATTGCTCTCTGCTGAAGAGCGGAACAAACGGATTAGGCAGTTTTACCAACCATACCACGAGGCCATCGACCGGTTGATGCGGATGAAAGGGACTCAAGATCTGACCCTACTCAGTATCCATAGTTTCACCTCTAGATTAGGGAAAAGCGAACGTCAGTTTGACTTTGGCATACTGTTCGACCGCTACGAAGATTTAGCCCGGGAGGTTGGCCACCGTCTCCAGCTTTGTGGATACCGGGTACGCTACAATGAACCCTATTCAGGATATGATGGTTTAATCTTCAGTGCTCGCAGCCATGGTGAACGGCACGGAATCGCCTACCTGGAGGTTGAAATCAATAATAGTTTGATTACTGAGCCAGAGCAGGCTGCGCACATCGGCAAGACGATAGGCGCAGTGTTGCAAGAAATTTTTTCCTGGAAAGCAGGTCAGCAGATGAACTGAGGGGAAGGAGAATAGCCATGCGTATTATCCTGATCGGACAAGCGGCTTTTGCCGAGAAGACCTTAGACAAACTCGTTGGTAACGGTGAAGAAGTAGTGGCGGTGTTTTGTCCTCTTGATGCGTCAGGAGGAAAGTTCGACCCAGTCAAACAACGTGCTCTCCAACTCAACATTTCCGTGCATCAGCACAAAACCTTGAAAGAGCCAGAGGTACGCGAAAAATTTGTGGCATTGCAAGCCGACCTGGCGATCCTCGCTTTTGTGACCCAGATCGTTCCCCCGCCGGTCTTTACTGCGCCGCGGTTGGGTAGCATTTGTTTTCATCCTTCACTCCTGCCTAAGTATCGGGGCCGGAGTGCGATCAACTGGTCCTTGATCAAGGGAGAAACCAAAACCGGGGTCACGCTCTTTTGGGTCGATGAAGGAATCGATACTGGTCCAATCCTCCTGCAGAAGGAAGTTACCGTTGACCCAGATGACACAACTGGCACGCTCTACTTCAACAAGCTCTTCCCTATTGGCGTAGAGGCAATCAGTGAGTCAGTAGATCTGATCAAAGCCGGGAATCCTCCCCGCATCATTCAGGATGAGTCTCTGGCGAACTATGACCCGCCGTGTGGTGATGAGCATGCGCGCATCGATTGGTCCAAACCGGCACAGGAAGTCTACAACCTCGTTCGTGGTTGTGATCCACAGCCTGGTGCACACACGACCTGGCAAGGAAAGATAGTGCGGTTTTATGACTGCCGTCTGCGGCATGAAGCTACAAGCGCAGCTCCTGGACAGATTGTCGAAGTTGGCGGAGAGAGTCTGAGTGTAGCTGTTTCCGGTGGTGTGATCGTTGCCAGTAAGGTGCGAGGAGAAGGAGGGAAAGTCGCCGCGGCCGAGTTTGCCAAGCAAGCTGGCCTGAACGTTGGTGCGCAACTTGCCTGATCCGCGACAGAGAGAGGGTGGGGCTGTGCTCACCTCCTAGCGCATCTATCCAAAAACTGTACTGGAACAAAGTAGGCTGGGTTGAGCCGAGCGAAACCCAGCGCTGGAATTCGTTACACTCATTCCAGCCTACAAGGCTGATCCGCAACAGCGGGGGAGTGGGTGCTATCCACCCTCTTCAGCTTCCCGTGACTTGGTAGGCTCTAGTTCTACAAGGAGCTGGCCGAGTTCCACCAAATCTCCAGGTGTAACGTGAACTTTCTTCACCCGAGCGGTGCCTTCTGCGGAAAGGGTGTTTTCCATCTTCATCGCTTCTAATAACACTAACGCCTGGCCAGCTTCTACTGCTGTGCCTTCTGTAACCAGCACTTGCAGGATTTTCCCTGGCATCGGGGAACGGACCTCTGGGCTTAATCTTCCTGCCTCTCGTTGCCGAGCCCGTGACTGTTTTTCTTGGGCACGGGTAAATTCGTAAACTTGACCCTCGATCGCGACCAGCATGCGTTGCTCGTCACTGGCGACGTGGGCATGTAAAGGTTGGCCGTCAACGAGTAAGGTCAGGGCTCCAGCGCGCGCAGAAAGAAGATGTATGGTCCGAGTCTGACCGTTGACGGCGACCTCATACTCATTGCCATTCTGGGTGTATTCAATAGTAAGCGCTTCTCCACCAGCCAAGAGAAGTGTTTTCATCACCATACCCTGCGCGTAGCAGTTGCCTTTTTGGGCAACCTGACCATAGCCGAGCCACACGATCGAGAAAAGAGGATTGAATGCCGATAACCACTGATGAGGGATATAGCCAAGAGAGCCCTATTCCAATCTCTTCCGGCTGAAGCGAGTACAGGCGAGCAGCAAGGAAAAGCGAGCGATGGCCCAGCGTAACCGAGGAGGCAAGACAGCGCGAGAGCGCGCAGACCATTACCGCTCATTCTTCGAGCATGCACTGGAGGGCATCTTTCGTAGCACGCCAGAGGGGCGCTTTGTAGAAGTCAACCCGGCATTAGTACGCATGCTGGGCTACGAGTCTCCTGAGGAGGTGCTGGCGCTTAAGCTCCCTGATGAGCTCTACGTGGACCCAACGCAGCGTGCACACCTACGCGCCCACTACGAGTTTAGGGGTGTGATCGAAGGGGTAGAACTCCTGTGGAAGAAGAAAAGCGGTGAACACCTTGTCGTCAGCCTCTATGCCCGGACTCTCCGCGATACCCACGGTACCGTCATTGGTTACGAGGGGATGGTGCTGGACATTACTGGGCGCACGCGAATGGAGGCGGCACTGCGCCAGTCGGAAGCTCGCTATCGGACGGTCTCCGACCTCATCTCGGATTATGCGTATGCGGTGCGGATTGAACCCAATGGGCGCACCGTGGTCGAATGGGTCACTGAAGCCTTCAGCCGCATTACTGGCTTCACAGTGCAGGAGCTGGAAATGAGTGGCGGCATCGTCCGGGTGATTCACCATGATGATATGCCGAGCGTCCTGCAGAGGCTCTGTGTCTTGCTTTCTGGCCAGCCGGGTATCAGCGAGCACCGCATTATTACGAAGAGTGGGGAAGTGCGCTGGCTACGGGACTACAGTTGCCCGGAGTGGGACGAGGCCCGGGGCCGTATCGTACGCATCATTGGCGCGGGGCAGGACATCACCGAGCGTAAGCAGGCGGAAGAAGCGTTGCGGGAGAGCGAGGAACGCTATCGTAATCTCTTTGAGAATGCCAACGATATGATTGCCACCTTTGCCCTTGACGGCACGATCACCAGTGTGAACCGGGGGCTAGAAGTGACGTTAGGCTGGTCGCGCAACGAGCTGATTGGCCAGCACTACGGCAAGATGGCGACTCCTGCTGCGCTGGCCTTAGCGGATGAGCGTACGCGGCGTGCATTGGCGGGCGAGGAATTGCTCTCAATCTTTGAGGCCGAGATCGTGCGCAAAGATGGTAGTGTGGTGCCGATTGAAGTACGGTCCCGTTTTATTCGGGACGCTGCCGGGCAGCCCATTAGTGTATAGGGGATCTTCCGGGACCTCACTGAGCGCAAGCGGGTAGAGGCGGCCGTACTGGAAGAGCGGAGTCGCACGGCGCGAGAAGTTCACGACAGCTTGGCGCAGGGCTTTGCTGGTATCGTCCTGCAGCTAGAGGCAGCCAAGCATGCCCTGACAGTGAATTCGAAGAAGGCTCAGGCTTATCTGGAGGAAGCGTGTACCTTAGCTCGTGAAGGTCTAGCCGAGGCGCGCAGGTCGGTAATGGCCTTACGGCCGCAGGTGTTGGAGCACAACGATCTGCCCACAGCGCTCGCGCGTTTGGCGGCGCAAGCTTCCACTGGACCACAGGCTCGAGTTACCTTTCGCGTTCATGGAAGCCCACATCCCTTGCCTGTAGAAGTCGAAAGCAATCTGCTACGTATCAGCCAAGAGGCGCTGCACAACGCCTGCAAACACGCTCAGGCACGGACCATCGCGATTGACCTCACCTTCGGAGTGCAGCAAGTGAAATTGTGCGTGCAGGACGATGGCCGAGGATTCAAAGTCTACAGGTCGGCCGGCGGCAATGGCTTTGGTTTGATCAGCATCCGGGAACGGGTCGAGCAGATTGGTGGCCAGTTTACTCTGGTCAGTCGGCCCGGCAAGGGAACGAGAGTAATTGTGATTGTCCCGAACTCTCATCCCTTCTAAGGGTTCACCATGAGGGCGAAAAAGTCCATTCGAGTTCTCATTGCCGACGACCACCCTGTAGTTCGCCGGGGTCTTACCGCTCTTATCGAGGGTTGGAAGGACATGAAGTTGGTCGGGGAAGCCAGCACTGGCAAGGAGGCGGTAGACCTCTACCGTCGCCTCCGACCTGATGTAACCTTGCTCGACCTGCGCATGCCTGAAATGGACGGTATTGCTGCTATCAAGGTGATCCGAGCACAGGACGCCGCTGTGCGCATTATCGTGCTCACGATCTACGATGATGACGAGGACATCTACCGCGCGTTGCAGGCGGGCGCTGCCGCTTACCTGCTCAAGGACGCCTCGCCAGAAGAACTCGCTGAGACTGTCCGCGCTGTGCACGCCGGACAGATGCGCATCCCACCCGCCGTGGCTGCTAAACTCGCGCAGCGGTTACGGGAGTCGGGGTTAACAGCGCGAGAGCTGGAGATCCTACGCCTCCTCGCCGCTGGTAAGAGTAACAAGGAGATTGCAACCACGTTAGGCCTGAGTGGGAACACGGTTAAAGTCCACATCACTCATCTCTTCTCCAAACTCGGAGTCAGTGACCGCACGCAAGCAGTGACCAGTGCTCTCAAGCGAGGTCTGGTGCGACTGGAGGAGGCAACGTCTGGTGGAAAGAGATAACATTTAGTGAAAAATCTGGTCGTCGCGAGCTGAGGCCCTGCGAGCTACGGTGTTCCTCAGGTTACCCCTCCCTGTTTTTGCTATCACCCAAATGGGTGGCTTTTTCTTACCCCTTTTTTCGATTCACAGCTCGCCCTTTTTGGTAATTGCGGCAGCAGCGGCAATTGCGCTAGAGAGACACTCAACATAGTTCTCAGTAGCAATACGCCAACAATCCCGGCGGCGAGCATGGCCGGGAGCGTGGAAAGGAGGAAGCTATGTGTGCGTCTGGATGCCCGGGAGGTAAACGCGTCTTAGCCACATGGTTCTGCTGCGGAAACGCATGGGGACCCTGTGCCGCAGCGGGGACTGGCGCCTGCGGTACCTGCCAATCGAGCAACAACCAGTGTGCATGGCCAAACATTTCTGATGCCTGTAAGAACCTGACAAAACCGCAGAACTGCAGCGAAAATCCCTCCCGCTACGGCTGCGGGACGGCTATCAAGGTCACCACCTGCGGGACGTTGAAGTCGGTCACGGTGACCATTGCTGACTGTGGCCCGGACACCAAAAGTCATTGTGGCGAGAGCAAGCTTTGCTGCTACGATCCAAGCCGGCCTCCCTACTTCTTCTACGCAATCAACCGCCTCATCGATCTGACACCAGCTGCCTTCTCCGCAATCCACACCCTTGATGCGGGCATCATCCCTGTCGGAATCGACAAGTGGTAGGAGGTGCGTTATGAGCGAGATCAAGCGCCGCGAGTTACTAAAAGGAGCCGTTCTGGGGAGCGCAGGGATTCTGAGCGTTTCCACTTTTGCTTCTCTTGGACTTGGACAGCCGGCTAATGGTAAGCAGGAGGCCAGTGGCGAGAGCGAACCAGGGGGGCGGAATCCGAACTTCGCCATGGGGCTCGTCAATGGGATTGATGGGGCGACGGTCATAGCCCTCAACGAGGAGTCTCTAGTCCAGCGCATCGAACTCACGAGCGCGACCCGGGTATGGAAAGGGCAAGACACCACCCTCGAAGAGGTGAAACCCGGGGACTTTTTCTACGCCCGCGGCACGCCCACTGCGGACGGCCGCTTCATCGCCGAGACGATCTGGGTGAACATCGTGAACCTCCATCTCCAGATCGACGATATCGACGTCAAAGGGAAGCAGTTCGTATTCTCCGACCCCCATGGGCAGATAGTGGGGCACCTCCGGCCCTACACCGTTGCCATCTCCCTCCACGGTGACGAGCCTGCAAGCCGCGACCTCTCGGGTTTGCAAATCGGCCAGCACGTGCAGGTGATCGGCTGCTGGCACCCAGACACGGGCGAGTTCGACGTGTCGAAGATCTTCGCGTAATGGCTTGGAGGAAGTGATGGCCTGGGGGAAGCGTTGAGGAGAGAACCTCGCTGCCCGTGTGGCGGCGTGGGACCTTGAACCCAAACTCGTGCGGCAGGTAGTCGGAGGAGCCAAGCGCTCGCCGGCCTACCGCCGCATCGCCAGCCGGCTGCGCTCGCGCTGCCCGTTCGACGTTTGGATTGAGGACGGGCTGGGATTCGTCCACTTCGTCGTGGGCAGCGCACATGACAGAGATCTGAGCTGGGCCGTCTTCGCGGTGCGCATGGCAGACGGGCACATGGTGGCCGCTAAGACCCTCACGCCCGACGAACGCGGCCAGCAGATCATCGTTGCTGAGCTGTGATTCCCTGAGGTGAAGGTGCAGTAGGCAAGCAAGGGCGCAGACAATGAGAGAACTCATTGCAAAACCCTCGCGTGATGCTATCCGCGCATCCGTCAGAGCCCTCGGCCTCCTGTTGCTTGAAGGCTGCTCTTCGCCTCCTGCACCAGAGCCAGTGTCGATCACCTGGGAGGAGTTTGTCCATGACCTCGTGCCTCGCGCCGAGAGCCTGCTGGCGCGCCGCCTCGACGAAGAGACTTACGTTGCACAGATCGTCGAACAGCTCCAGCGGGTGAATCCTTTGACCATCCCACCGTGGAACGTGCTGGCAAGACATCAACTTTGGGAAGTCACCGAGTTCTGGTTGGCTGAAGGTACAGGCTTCCCACCCCATGACCACCGGCACTACAACGGCGTCATCCTTGTGCTGGAGGGTCAGGTCCATATCCGGAGCTACGACCTCCTCGGCCCCGAGTGCACGCCGCCCGCTGGCCGTCGAGTGCGCATCCGCGAGACGGTGAACCGTGTCCTCGTGGCGGGCGCGTTCTCAACTCTTACGACCACACGTGATAACATCCATGCTGTGCGCGGCGGTCCCGGGGGCTGCCGTCTTCTAGACGTTTTCACCTGGCTTGGTCCCCACCCGCAGTCAGTCTATCTTGAGGTCTATGAGCAGCCGACCGAGCCCGGCACCAATCTGTACTGGGCTTCGTTCTTGGGCTGAGGGGGTATGCTTCCTAAGGCCCAGCCCTGGGTCTTATACACATCTCTGTAAGTCATTGAAAATACTAGAGATGCTACAGAAACCTCACCTCAATGATTTCAAGGACTTACCATACTTGTGTATAGAGATGAGGGCCCAGCCTTAGAATGGTCATTTTTTTAGTTGCAACAGCGCCTGTTCTTTTAACTCCTCGAACTCGGATGTTTCCGGATATGTCAGGTTGATTGATAACCCCTGCTCGATAGATTTGAGGGCCTCCTCAGGCATCTTGGCTTTCACTTGCGCCTCGGCCAGATAGTACCAAGCATAGCGGGCGCCTGGCGTGGCTTCGACCTGTTGTCGATCATACGGCACGACCACCTCACGAAAATACTCGGGATACTGCTCATCGGCATTGACCCACCCCTGCTCTTCTAAGCGAAGCGTCTTCACCATAAAGGCTAACCCTGTGTCTTTCTGCCAGACGGCTAACGCGCTCTTCCCTTGCTTGGGAGGCAGCCAGTCCAGTTGGTGATACCCGACACTGGCCAATTTCTGCAACGTCTCCTCTTTCCACCCGTACACTTCGAGCTCGTTCCCAGCAGACATATAACCAGTTATCCAGTTGATCAATAATTCTGGATGCCCATCACCCGTGAGATCCGTCACACCTACAGTCAATGTAAATTCCCCAGGCCCTTTTTGATCCCATACCTTTTCCCAGTGGCCGTCTTTTTGCTGCAACACGATGACCCCCTGCTCAGGTGGAAGATTCTCCACTTTATATGAAGCTGTGATTTCTGGGATTTGATCGCCATTGAGATCGTCTGATTTCACTGTAAGAAGCTTCGCTCCTTGCGGCAAAAAGGGTTGAATAATCCCAGCTGGGTCCACCGACTGCGCATTGACGGGTGAGGAATAAAGAACAAAGGCTGCAATGAGTAACCATAGAAGGGCCAAATTCAGTGGTGTATGGCCTGTCCCGATCGGGGAGGCTCTTTTGAGCGTTTCCATTTTTTCTCCTAAGGGGCGGAAATCCATCAAGAACAGAGCGCAGCAGAGACGCTTGGCACGAGCGATTGTAAATCACTTTAGCTGCCAACTCTCCACCCGCCAAGCCGCTGCCAAGGGGAGGTGGGAGTAGATTGGGCGGGCAGCTTCTCTGTTCGACCTCGCTGTGCTTGACTCAGGGCTGCAGCGAGAGCTGCTTCAAGGAGGTAGGTTTTTCCCTGCGGCTGCCACTGCGGAAAATGTTCGGCAAGGAATCCGGTGTGCGTTTCTCCCGCGACAAATGCCGGATGGGCGAGTAGATCGAGTAAGAAAGGTACATTCGTCGTTGGACCAAGAACAACACATTCTCGCAACGCTGCTTCCATCCGCCGGCGGGCCTGCTCGCGATCCTGTCCCCAGGTAGACACCTTAGCAATCAGCGGATCATAGTACACCGAGACTTCGGTGTGCTGTGCGACTCCAGCATCAACTCGCACGCCGGGGCCAGAGGGAGCTTGCCAGGCGAGGACCTTGCCTGGTGATGGGAAGAACCCGCGAGCCGGATCTTCGGCGTACACTCGGCACTCGAACGCGTGCCCATGCCTTCGTACCTCAGCTTGTTTCAATCCCAGTCGCTCTCCAGCGGCGATGCGGATCTGTTCGCGTACCAGATCGAGCCTCGTTACCCACTCAGTGATAGGATGCTCGACTTGGAGGCGAGCGTTCACCTCAAGGAAATAGAACCGTCCTTGATGGTCGAGAATGAATTCCACGGTGCCTGCATTGTAGTAGCTAGCAGCCTTCGCAACTTTGAGTGCCGCCGTCGTCATTGCTTCACGCAGCTGCTCAGAGACTACCGGAGACGGAGTCTCTTCGAGGATCTTTTGATACCGTCGTTGGATCGAACATTCGCGCTCGCCGAGGTGGATGAGGGCACCGTGTTGATCACCAAGGATTTGCACTTCTACGTGGCGAGGCCGCTCTAGATAC
>CAZAYE010000005.1:4288-8603 GCA_964489255.1 uncultured Enterobacteriaceae bacterium | reverse complement strand
GTTCAGCAGCTGCCAGCGCTTCGGCCAATTCTTTTTCCTGTCGTACAATGCGCATCCCTTTGCCCCCACCCCCAGCTGCGGCCTTAATGAGCAATGGATAGCCTAGAGTCCGCACCTGCTCACGGAGAACAGCAGGATCAGACGACGGATTCTCCACAGCCGGCACTACTGGCACACCGAGTTTCGCGACGGTTTGCCGGGCGAAGATTTTGTTGCCAACCGCGGTGAGCGATTCTGGAGAAGGGCCAATAAAAATGAGACCCGCATCACGCACCAGACGGGCGAAAGTAGCATTTTCTGACAGGAATCCGTACCCTGGATGGATCGCTTGGGCGCCAGTACGTAGGGCAGCCTGAATAATCGCCTCTGCATTAAGGTAACTCGCACTCGCCTGAGCCGGTCCAATGCAGAGTGCTTCGTCCGCAGCATGCACGTGTGGGGAGGAAAGATCCGCTTCAGAATAAATCGCTACAGTGGCAATACCCATCTCCCTAGAGGTGCGAGCTACCCGGATCGCGATCTCTCCACGGTTAGCGATGAGGATTTTTTTTATTGACGACATCGTCTTCTACTTCTTTGTCACCCTGAGCGAAGCGAAGGGTCTCACCTTACGCGAGATTCTTCGCCTACGGCTCAGAATGACAGCCTTGAGAATTAGCGTCTTCGCAATGATTCCACCTCAATCATCGCGTTCGCCTGGTTCATACAGACACTCTCGACCCAGGCGTTCGATACAGATCTCAGCCGTCCACGGCAGCATCAGCGAGCCGCAACGCGAGTCGCGATACATGCGCTCCAGCGGCAAGGGTCTGAGGATACTCTGCCCACCACAGGTGCGGATCGCGAGGGCCGCCATGCGGTTGCAGGTTTCCATGACGGTATATTGCGTGGCATAGGCGCGCAAACGCGCTTCTTTACTGGGATCCAGCCCAGCTTCAGCAATCGCGGTGTAAAACAGGGCGCGGGCGTTTTCAAGCATAATCTTGAGTTCTGCCACCGCCGCCTGCTTGAGGGGCTGCTTCCGGCGCTTGTCTGGCATGGGAGGAACTTCGCCGCGCAGGTAGGCGACCGTGAAATCGTAGATCGCTTGACTGAGACCCATGTAGGTCGGCGTGAGGGTCAGAAACATGTGCGGCCAGCGCAACGCCAGTTGGTGATAGACCCCAAACGGCATGAGTTGCAACTCGTCGGGAACAAAAACGTCTTTCATCAGTAAGGTACGCGAGACCGTGCCGCGCATGCCCAAGGGATCCCAATCTCCAACGATCGAGAAACCTTCTGCATCCTTTGGGATCGCCAGGAACAAGGTATCGCGCGCTGAGGCATCCGGTTTATCTTCTGTCGCTACCACCACATAATAGTCCGCGGCGCCAGAGAGCGAAGCAAAAATTTTCCTACCGTTGACCAGCCAACCGTTACCGTGGCGGGTGGCAGTGGTCGTGAAGGGTTGCTTACCGGCAGCAGCCTGGTTCCCTTCAGAAAAAGGCTGTGCATGCAGAGTTCCCTCTTGGACCACACGGCGATAGACCGCAGAACGACGTGCGGCATGCACGGCTTGCACGTCTCTGGGCAGTTTCAACTCGTCCACCATGCTGCCAATCCACATCGTGGTGGCGCAGTGCATGTTCAAGGTTAGTGCCGTGGTGGCGCAGTAACGAGCGATCTCCGCCGCGACCAGGCAATAGAGCTTGTAGTCTGCGCCCCAGCCTCCCTCGGATTCGGGGATACACAGGGCGAGCAGATTGTGTGCACGCAGATCGGCGTAATTCTCGAAGGGAAAGGATGCCTCACGGTCGTACTGCTCTGCGCGTGGGAGAAACTTCTCCCGGCCGAGCGTACTAACCAGATCAATCAGCTCTTTTTGCTTTGGTGTGAGGGTTAACGACATGTCTCAGGAGCCTTATGCATGGAAGGACACCTCCTCGGCTTCCCTCCTCATCACTCGTTACTCATCACTCATTACTCATTTATGCCAGCTCTCCTTGCAGGACACCTTTATCAACGATGACCTCACCGTCAAGCGCAATCGTGCAACCGCGCATTGGCAAGTCAAAGTGCCCTTCGGTGTAGCGGCCAGCCGTTTCATTGGCCCCAGTAGAGAACAGAAAGTTCCCGGCGAACGCCCGCGCCTCAGTTCCATTGACGTGGGCTTTATCGTAGCAAATCAACGTGTCCCATCGCGCTTTAGGGTTCAGGCCCCATCCTGCATGGCTGACTGCGTAGGCATTGCGGTCGCCCCAGGCCGACATGTAACTCTCGAACAAGGCGGCATCGACTCCCGTCCCCTGAATCTCAACAATGAAATCGTTGGCGATAGTGAGTGTGACGGGAGTTTCTATGTAGCGTTTGAAGGTCAGATTGAGGTCTCCGGGCGCGAGCACCAAGGTCCCATTGACCGTGCCGCTTTTAGGGAAACACAGGCACAACCCGCCCGGCCAATGCGCAACCATACCGGGTCTATTGGCGAATCCCCAAGTGCCGCCTACCGGGGCACCCTCGACCTGGATGGTCAAATCAGTGCCAGCTGCAGAGGTTACTCGCATCTGCTTGGCGTTGCGGAGTTTCTTCAGACCAGCTCTCACCTTGTCTTGCATGGCAGGAGCAGAGGGCAAGCGTTCTAACACTTCTGGATGTTCGTTGGAGACCATCAGTACGCGGGCGCCACCTTGCAGAATCTTGGGCAGTTCTGGCGCGTGTAAGAGCCCTTCGAGCGTGAGATCAACCACCAGGGTAGAAGAGGACAGCGCCGAAATCACTGGCGCAAGATTTCCTATAGCTTGAGAGGCACCGGTCGAGCGCACCGGAACCGGCGCAGTTTGGCTCGGTGTGGGGACAACGACGTGGAAGGTCCGTGCACCGAGAAGGCCAAGCGCCAGTTCGCTCAGGTGGACATTCACTTGGCGGCTTTGGCTCTCGGAGAGAATAGCGACCGGATCGCCCGGCTGTACTCCACACAGGGCAAATTCATTCTTGAACGCCTCAACCCATTTGGTCTCGATGCGATCGGCAAACATGCTGACCTCCTTCTTAGCTGTTCGCTATCAGCGATCAGCAGTCAGCCGACAGCGAAGAGAAACAACTTGGCCTTTTATCTTCGTTTTCACTTCGGGCTGAAAGCTGACAGCTAACTGCTGAAAGCTTATTTTTACCAATCTCCACCGGCACCGCCGCCGCCAAACCCGCCACCGCCAAACCCGCCGCCATTACCACTGCCACCGAAGCCGCCACCACCGAACCCGTAACCACCGAGGCCCCCCCCATGGTACCGAGCCCCCCTCAAACGCGTATAGCGCGAACCACGCGTACCGGTAAAGGCCGCAATGATCAGGCCCAATACAATGAGTGCAAAGACCAACACCAGCCAGGCCGGCAGTTCTTCTCCGGTCCGAGTGGAAGCACGCGGATATTGAGCTCCCGTCAAGCTGACGCCATACTCCTGAGCGATCAAGCTTGCCATGACTTGGGTGCCGACCAGGATGCCGCCAGCGTAGTCGCCCCGTTTGAAAGACGGCACGATATACTCGTCCCGAATCTCACCGACTTTGCCGTCGGGCAGAATCCCCTCGACCCCGTAGCCGGTGGCGATGAACAGCTTGCGGTCCTTCGTTGCTACCAAGAAGACCACACCGTTGTCCTTGTCTTTCGCTCCAGGCTTCCAGGCTTCGGCAATCTTGAGAGCGTAGTCGAAAGCCATTAGCGGCCGGGTGGTTTCGACTGTAACGACGGCAATTTCCGCACCGGTCTTGTCTTTGAGTTCCTGGAGTAAGAGGGTGAGGTGCTGACGGGTACCCTGGTCAATCACTCTAGCGAAATCGGAGACGAACCCCTGGGGGGGAGGAATTGCAGGCTCCTCACTGCTGACCAAGAAAGGAATGAGGAGAAGTACAGCGATCAGAAAAAGCTTACGCAAAGGATCAGTCCGCAATAGCGATCACTAATTGGTATTACTCAGGTTAGCTGGAGGGAGATGAAGCAGGTGCTGGCAGTTGATCAATCACCCTGACTATTTGCTCTACCTCTCCCAGATAATCGCGAAAGAATTCGGCGGTAGAGGTCACAGGCCAGTGTTGTTGGTGTGAGCGAATTGCGATGAGCTGATGCAGCCGGGGGAAAGCGAGTTGAAAATACTGCTCGAACTGATCGAGCACTTCTTGATAGGAGGGGAGACCCGTTTTGCCCTGCAGACGAACGAGGTTCCGCATCAGGATGAGAAAAGTTTTGAGCGAGTCGAGCATGAGCGTCCGCACCCGAGGGTAGTCTTCGGCGTACTCCAGATACAAGGCGCGTAAGCGCAGCAGTTTGCTGCGCGCCTCAT
>CAZAYE010000005.1:2609-4278 GCA_964489255.1 uncultured Enterobacteriaceae bacterium | reverse complement strand
GTAAAGCAAACCCTATTTTATGCCACGCTCTAATCCGAGGTTGAAGTTTTTGCAAAATATCGAAGCGTGCCTCTTTGACAACGAGAGCGACATTCAGATCCGAAACTCCCGAGACGAAATTGCTGCCAGCTGCGCTACCATAGAGGACGACTGCAACCAGGTCGTCCGCGAGCAGTTGGCACAGTTCCTGAGTAAACTGTGCGAGCGTTTTTTCAGTTTGGGGATCAAGCACACCTAGCTCGACTGTGCAAGGGTAGAGCAAAGTATACGACCTGGGTGCGCCTGAGTAAACGATAGCCGCTTGCGTAGGATCGTTGGCATGTGATAGAGCCGAGAGCCGATCACCTCCTTGTGACCGTTCGCGGTGAGTCTCTGTGGCTTCGCTCAAGACAGGCTCTGCCGAAGCGCGAATGAAAGATCTTTGCCTTGAGACCCTCTTCTGTGTTCACGGAGTTTCTTGTTGCCTTGCAATTCCTGACTATCGTACGGGTCAAAAAGACCCTGCCGTTTAGCGAAACCACTCTAGGGCGGGCTGGCGCCTTTTTTCCTCTGGTGGGCTTACTGGTGGGTGCAACAGTCTGGGGTCTCGATCGTGGAGTGCAGGTACTCTTCCCCACCTCCTTATCAAGTGTCCTACTAGTGACGACGCTAGCAATCCTCAATCGTGGATTGCACCTTGACGGTCTCGCGGACAGTGCCGATGGCCTCCTGGGCAGCGGAGAGCGACAACGCAGTTTGGAGATCATGAAAGACAGCGCAATTGGCACGTTCGGTGCGCTGGCTGTGATCGCCGTCTTGTTTCTCAAGATACGATCTCTCGACCTGTTGCAGGGAGGATACCGGAGCATGGCATTGCTGCTGGGGCCGATGCTCAGCCGCTGGGCTTGTGTGGTGATGGCGTACACCTCGCGACCGGCTCGTCCCGAGGGATTGGGGGCGATGTTCGTGCGCGGCACCCAGTTTCGCGAGTTCGGCCTGGCCAGTGTGTTCACGCTGGTCATGGTCTTCTCGCTTATGGAAATTTTGGGATTGGCGGTGTTGGTTCCCTTGGCTGGGCTGATCTTGGGCTTTACCCTCTATTGCAACCGTCGACTCGGCGGAGTGACCGGCGATACCCTGGGTGCCCTGGGAGAATTAGTGGAGGCCACGGTCCTGTGTCTTTTCGTGTTGTTAGAGACTGCGGTGACTAGACATTAACGTCTGCCGACCAGGAAGACCCGTGCTGCCTGAGGACCTTTCTCGCCTTCTTCCAATTCAAAGGCCACAGGCGTGCCCTTGCTCAGGTCATCGAAAGAGAGCCCGTCAAGCGAGTTACGGTGAAAGTAGATTTGTCGATCACTCTCAGTCTGGATGAAGCCGTATCCTTTGGTGCGGAACACCCGCGCAATCGTCCCCATCGGACGGGGACCTGGTTCTTTCACGAAACGTTTACGATTCTGATGGTAGGTTTCGATCTCCCGTTCAGCCGCAGCCAGCGCTGCGCGTAGGACATCGGGGATCTCTGCTCCGCTTTTCTTGACGGTCAGAGCCCGTCCTGACACGAACAGCACAATCTGGACTTGATTGTCCCCGAGGTGGTGATGCAGGCTATGAGTGATCGTCACGCGGGCGTGGGTAATCTCATTGGGGTAGCGTTCACACTTGGTAAGCTTCCGTTCGATGAGCCCGC
>CAZAYE010000005.1:0-2599 GCA_964489255.1 uncultured Enterobacteriaceae bacterium | reverse complement strand
AAATGAACCTCGATGTTCCGTCCTTCAATCTCGAGCTGCATAGTCAGTCCCCCGTATGGCAGTTATTGCTGGATCAGTTCCTCTCTGGGTTCGTATCCTACGCAGCTACCAAATTACACTAACTCTCGCGGCGGAACAAACTAGGGAGGCTCAGGGAAAGAACAGGAAGAACCAAAGAGACGGGCCGGCGAAGACACCGGCAAGCAGGGTGCCCCCCGCATGCTCTCACGGTCTGCAGGGGGTGAGGCAGGGAAGAACTAAATTTGTACCCGGACAAGTTCCTTGTTGCTCGTAGCAATGTTGACTAGGGCTTGTCCTTGCCCGGCATGAAGCATGGTCTGCTCCAGCTTCCACTGTTTCAGTGCCTCGCGCAGGCGGCCGGGATGAATACCGAGAATCTCGCAAATATTCTCGAAAGAGAAAAACCACTGCGAATCTTTAGAGTCGATCCACTCTTCGGCTTCTTGAAAGAGCCGGCGCTCATGGGGTTTCCTCGCTAGCAGGTAGGTCTGGAAGCAGTGGACCGCATCCTCTAACATAGCCAGCAGGAGCCGTTTCTCGCCCTGAAAAGGTTTTCTTCCGAGCAAAGTGAAAAACTGCTCCGGCAAGAGCGTGTCGGGCTCAAACATGGTATATCTCCTATGAATTCGGCAAAGGATTCAGGGACAAACTAGAAACATAGCGAAACCTAGGCTATAAGTAAAATAAAAAAAGCTTTATTAGAATATTAGAAATTATGCATATTGAAACGCTCAAAGTCTTCTGCGATTTGGCCGAGACTGGCAGTTTTTCTCTTGCTGCCTCAAAGAATTTTATCACTCAGTCCGCCGTGAGCCAGCAGATTCGCAGCCTCGAAGGGCGTTATGGCCGAGAATTAGTTGAGCGTTCCAAGGGACATGTGCGGCTGACTCAGGCTGGGGAGGTGTTGTATCAAGCTGGGAAGGAGATTGTGCAGAAGTATCGAGAGATCGAAGATAGCCTGCAAACTTTGTCACGTTCGGTAGCGGGCACGGTTCGAGTAGCGACGGTCTATAGTGTAGGATTATACGAACTGTCTTCTCCACTGAAGAAATACCTCAGGACTTTTCCAGATGTCAACATTCATCTTGAATACACTCGGGCGAACAAGATCTACGAAGAAGTCATCCGTGGAGATATGGACCTGGGTATCGTTGCCTATCCGAGCAAACGCCCCCAGGTTCTGATTACCCCCTTTCGCGAAGACCGCCTGGTCCTGGTTTGCGCGCCCCAGCATCCACTCGCCGAGTTTCATCGCGTCTCGATCAAGCGACTGAATGGGGAAAAATTCGTCGGGTTTGAGCGAGACGTTCCTACCCGTCGCGCCCTGGATCGGATTTTCCATCAGCACGGGATTAAGGTCCGATACATCATGGAAGTAGACAATATTGAGACGATCAAACGAGTCGTCGAGATCGGTTCTGGCATTTCCATCGTTCCTGAACCAAGCATCGCCCAAGAAGTCAAGGCTGAAACCCTGAAAGCGATCCAGTTTACTGATGAGGTTGTCGTTCGGCCGCTCGGCGTCATTTCGAAGCGAGGCCGGCGGTTCACCCCTGCTGCGCAAGAGTTCATCGACTTTCTCCAGGGGAAGAGACCACACGGCACCGTGGGAGAGTCGCATAAGGCGCTCCAGGCTACGGCGTAGGAAGATTGAAACTGCTATACGGGCGATGGGAATCAAGCCCTGGCCGTGAGGGAGCAAGAAGCAGCGCATCCACCGCTTGCGGACGCGTACGGCTCCGATCTGTTGCACAGCGTATCTTTTCTCACACCACCCCCTCCTCGCGCAACTGGTGAATTTCCTCGGCGCTCATCCCTAACTCACTCAGAATTTCGTCTGAATGCTCACCTTTCTCCGCAGTGGGCATTCGGATTGCCCCCGGCGTACGACTCAGAGTCACCGGCAGTCCGAGGACCTGAATCGAACCAAGTTGTGGGTGCGTAAGCTCGTGCGCTAGTCCAAGATGCTGCACCTGCTCATTGGCGAATACCTGATCAATGGTTAGGATTGGCCCACACGGAACCCCTGCCGCATTGAGCGTCTCGACCCACTCGGCAGCGGTTTTCGCTTGGAGCTTCTCTTCCAGGAGACTATTGAGTGCATCTCGGTTCCTGGACCGCCGTCCTGGGGTGGAAAAGCGTGAGTCTTCGTATAGCTCTGCCGCATCAATCGCGTCGCAGAGACGCTTCCACATATGCTGGCCGCTTGCGGCAACGTTGATGTAGCCATCTTTCACCTTGAACGTCCCAGTGGGAATGCCAGTGGGGTGATTGTTGCCAGCTTGGGGAGGTATTTCTTTGCCGATGAGCCAGCGCGTTGCCTGAAAGTCGAGCATCGAGACCATCGCTTCCAACAAAGAAGTGTGCACCCACTGTCCCTCCCCTGACCGTTCTCGTTCGATGAGAGCTACCAGGATCCCTTGGGCGGCTAACAGGCCTGCGCTCAAGTCTGCTATGGGGATGCCCACGCGCCACGGACCACCCCCCGGCGGACCAGTGATACTCATGAGCCCGCCCATTCCTTGGGCGATCTGATCGTATCCGGGCCGATCCTTATATGGACCTGTTTGACCAAAGC
>CAZAYE010000004.1:7665-20717 GCA_964489255.1 uncultured Enterobacteriaceae bacterium | reverse complement strand
GATCAGGGGCTGCGGCGATTTCCCGGCGATAGGCTACAGCAACACCGCCTTCGAGCGGCAGAGCGCCGCTCTCAGCCGAAGGCCAGGCGAAAACCATCCCGCCAGGTCCGAAATGAGCGGCTCCGGCAACCCCGTAGACTTTGCGTATGATTACCGACACCCAAGGAACCGTGGACTGCATGACGGCGAAGAGGGTTGCGGTGCCATAACGAATCGTGGCTGCACGCTCAGCCTCAGGGCCGATCATAAAACCGGGCTCGTCAACCAAGCTCACAATGGGCAGATGAAAGGTGTCACAGAGATCAACGAGACGTCTCACCTTCTGTGCTCCATCTGCTGTCATGGCACCCGCGTACCAAGCCGGATCGTTAGCCAGGATACCTATCGGCTGGCCGTTGAGACGCGCAAAGCCGGTGATTTGTGACGGTCCATACAGCGGAGCCAACTCGAAGAATGAGCTGCGATCGACCACACACTCAATCACTCGACGCATTGCATAGGCTTTACGGCGATTGCGGGGGACAATCTCCAGCAACTCTGGCTCTTGCCGGTTGCGGTCGTCCTCGCAGGGCAATAGAGGCGTTGCTTCCCAGACGTTCGTAGGCAGGTAACTGAGAAACCGCCGGATCTGGACAAAGACCCCAGGTTCATCGTCAGCCACATTATCGACGACTCCGCTGCGCAGATGGACGTGGGCTCCGCCCAGTTCTTCCTTGGTGATCGCGCGACCGAAGGCGCGTTCAACCAGGGCTGGGCCGCCGACCATGACCTGTGATGTATCCCGAACCATAATGGAGAAGTGTGAGGCGACCAAGCGCGCGGCGGGTAAGCCCGCAACTGGCCCTACTGCGGCCGATGCCACTGGGACCAGGCTCATCACCTGCATGATTGACATGAAGCGGGGTGGGGCGTTTGCGGCTTCACCCCCACCGTCGGAGGCTTTCCCACTACCACGAGGAACACTGCCACCTCCTCCCTCAAGAAAGCGAACGAGGGGAACTCGATAACGGTAGGCGAGCTCTTCCACCAGCACGCTCTTCCGCAGCCCGGCTGGTGTTGGGGACCCACCACGCAAGGTAAAGTCCTCTCCGCCGACGACAGAAGGGCTGCCGTCGATTTTCGCGAAACCCAGCACATAATTCGCTGGGGTGAACGAGCGCAACTCCCCGTTTTCATCGGTTTCTGAGTGACCGGCGATCGGACCCTGTTCACGGAAGGAGTTGGCATCAACAAGTCCAGCAATGCGCTCCCTGATCGTCAGTCGGCCTTGGGCGTGTTGGTGTGCGACCGCCTCGCGGCCGCCCTGTTCGAGCGCACGCTTTTTACGCTGCTCGATGCCATCAACTTCTCGCTGCCAACTCATAATTGACGTTCCTTCACTTTTCCTGTTGCCGGTCAAGCACTTCTGCCACGTTTAGAAACCATGTTCAAGTCATGCGGTACGTCTATTGAAGAGGATTATTATGGTGACTCTCTCCATAATGTTGGGTCTGGTTGTAATCTTTCTTGACATGAAAAATTTTCCTCTTAGCTTGAGAATTGGGAGAACTGTTGTGTGAGAGAAAGGAAACCCAAGGTGAAGGTAGTGAAGGTAAGGCTGGAGCGGCATATCCCTCTCACAGAAAGATAGGCCCGCGAGGAGCAGTCCCATGGACAGGAAAGAAGCGTATCAGGAAAAATTAGAAGCCCAACTCAAGGAATTGAGCGCCAAACTTGAGGCATTGAAAGCGAAGGCGGACCAAGCGGCCGCAGGGCTGAAGGCGAAGTATCACGAGCAGATAGCCGCGCTACAGCCCAAGCAAGAGGCGCTGCGGCAGAAGCTCCAAGAACTCAAGAATGCCAGTGAAGCGGCCTGGCAGGAACTCAGACCAGGAATGGAGAAAGCCTGGCAAGAGTTACGAAGCGCCATCGAGGGCCTGCGTGCGAAATTCAAGAAGACGAAGCCTTGAGAGGAAGTACCCGCATGTCTCAGAGAGAGGAGGGGTTATGGATAAACGAATCAGTGGAGGAGTCAGCTTGTTCCTCGTTTGCCTATGGTCGCTGCAAGGATACGCCTGGAGCGGAAAGCAGGATAACAAAGCCGCCGAGAATCTGGCACAGCTAGAAGACCGGGAGCTCTGTGCGGAGACGCAGGCCGTGTGCACTCGCGCCGCGGTCCCCGGCGCCGGGATGGCGATGGAGGGGCTGGATTATCTTGCGGCTATTCGCCTAGCTGTGCAGAAGAAACACGGCCAGGCGGACCAGTCCTGGCTCACGGACGCTGTCACAGCGATTACCAAACATACGCCACAGCACTGTCCGCAGGCCTGTGCACAGGTACGAGAGAAGAAACGCCAGGGAGACTCCTCCGCTGCAGTAGAGGAACCCGCCCCTTCCCCGTAAAACGAGGACTCAGCTCTCTAGAGACTAACGAATCTCTGGGAACGTCGCGCTACGGAACAACCCCAGGACATTCTTTTGCATCAAAAGCCTCGAGGTAGTTGCCTGAGGCCGAAGATATCGAGTGCGGCTTATCCAATTGAATAGGGCAGGAATACGTTTCCGCCTGATCAAGGTCGTCCACTTCCCTGGCAGCACCGCCCTCAGTGCCAAGGGGGCTGCTCGGATTTGGTAAATCCGCAGCATTAGGGTTGACACTGCCCCAGGTGTGGGGACGAGTAAGCTCGGATTGAATAGTTCCTCGGTGAGAGTTCGAGAGGGCAAAACTTGAGCTGGCAGGCAGCAACATCACGACTGCGAAAAACACTTTCTTCAAACACCTTCTCCTTTGACGAACAGATACCTAGGAATGAAAAAACGGCGCGAGCATACCAGGGTCATTCATAAACGTCAAGCAAACACAGCCTTTGGCGCGTGTTCAGGCCCACAGCGTCTCTCAAACTCGAATTTCGGGTCTCACGAAGATTGTGCGCGTCCGCGTTGTTGCACCGCGGCTCGGCGCGCCGCAATTGCCTTCGGGGTGACCTGCCGGCTATGCTCGCGCCACGCCTGGTGTTCAATATTGAGGCCCTCGCTCAAAGTAGTGGCAAACCCCTCATCGATGACGCGCTTCAGGTTCCGCAGCATTGCTGGTTCGCAGGACAGCATATCCTTGGCCAATGCCCGGCACGTCGGGAGCAGTTTCTCTGGGGCAACCACCCGGTTTACTAACCCCCAGGCGGCGGCCTGCTCGGCAGGGAGAAAGTTCCCAGTCAGGGATAGTTCCTTCGCTCGATAAGGGCCAATAACGCGCGACAGTTTCTGACTGAGGCCCCACCCCGGCATGGCGCCGACACGTGCGTGGGTGTCGGCAAATTGCGCCATGGTTGACGCGATCAATACATCACACGCCAATGCGAGCTCGAAGCCACCCGTAATGGCGAAGCCATTGACTGCCCCGATAATCGGCCGGTCGAATCTAGCCATCGCCTGGACAATGTCTAGCTCGCCCCCTACGGTGTCCGCGTTTAAGGTAGTATTCGGGCTGCCCAGTTCCTTGAGGTCTATCCCAGCACAGAACGCACGGCCAGCGCCGGTCAGGATAACGACGCCTGCGTCTGGATCATCTCGCAGAGAGCCGAACGCTCGCACGAACTCCAGCCGCAACCCGCGCGACAACGCGTTCATCGCTGCCGGGCGGTTAAGGGTAAGGACGGCAATCCCTTCAGTTTTTTCAATAAGCAGTACGGGTTCTGACATACTGAGGCTTTTTCCTTCTTCGGCTTTAAATTTCTCGTGCGGGAAGCATCACTTCCTCGCGGAACCGTTTCATCTGAGTAACGAATTCTTCGCGCTTGGGGCTCACCACCGGCGCCAACAAAATCGAGGCCCCGTGTTGACGGTACGTGCGAATCGCTTCTTGCGTAAAAAACGCGCGGTTGGCCGGGAAAACGCAGATCGTCACCGAAGCGAAGTCTCTCCCCTGCTCCTCACACAACTGCTTGAGTTCCGCCGCTTTCGTGGCAAAAGCGTCGGGAGAAAGAAAGGCAGGGAACCAACCGTCTCCCTGTTGCACGACGCGTTTCAACGCGGCACGGGTTTCGCCCCCGAACCACACCGGCGGGTAGGGCTTCTGGACGGGTTTGGGCGCAAATCCCACCTCGGAAATGGGTGCGTACGGGCTCTCCAGTTGTGAGCGCTCTGCGGTCCACAAAGACTTCATGGCCGCCAAGTAGTTGCGCGTGGCCTTAGCACGTTGTTTGAAAGGAACGCCTAATAACTCCATCTCTTCGGCAAACCAGCCCACACCCACACCGAAAATGAAGCGCCCGCCACTCACGCAATCCAGGGTCACGACCATCTTGGCAGTGAGGATAGGCGGACGGTAAGGGATCACCGCGACGCTGGTGCCCAGCCGGATCGTCTTTGTGTGTGCCGCCAATGCCGCTAGTAAAACGAAGGGATCGTAGAAGAGGTCATCCGGAGTAAATGACGGCCGACCATCGGCGGTGTAGGGGTAGGGAGAAGTATATTGGGTGGGGATGACGACATGGTCGTTGGTCCACACGGAGTGATAACCTAACTCTTCTGCCGCTTCGGCCGCGGCAATGATATCTTCCACCGCAGCCCTGCGTCCTAGCCCTAACAAATGAATGCCGAATTTCATAGTGGCGTCTCCCTGTGCCAAATCACTTGGTCGTTGATGCGCTACCGGCTTGCAGGTCAAAGAAGAGTTCAGCGCCGGGGTTCGGTAGCCCAGGCGTCTCGCCAAGTTTCATAATCCTTGCAGCGATTTTCCCTGGAGCCAAATCCAGCAAGCCGACCGTCCCCAACCGGGTGGACCACAGATGAGGATGTGTAGGACTTCCGCTGTTGATCTGTAACACGCCTTCGCGATAGTCGAGCCGCTCAAAATGAGTGTGTCCAGTGACGATGATATCCGCATGCTCGCCCTTTAGGTAGAATTTTTTGAGGTCCTCGATGGGGCGATCTTCGGGTTCCATATCGTGAATCATCACCAGCCTCCAGCCGGCGAAGGCCAGTCGTTGGACATCCCGGACGCGCGAGTCGTCCCAGCCGCTGTCATTGTTGCCGCGCGCCGCTAAGGTCGGTGCGATCTCTTCTAACCAATCCAACACCTGTGGGGAGACGATATCTCCGCCGTGCAAAATGAGATCCACCTCCTCAAAAGCAATTTTGACTTCCTCCCAGAGGTGACGGATCGTACTGGGCAGGTGTGTGTCTGTGAGCAGACCGATACGCATAGGTTAGTTCAGGTTATAACACGCCCGCACATTCTGCCCGAGAATCTTTGGTCGCGCCGACCCTGGCAGCAGGCTCAGTAGCTTCTCCAGGTTGGGAATGTACTCTGGCGGATGGTCACTATGGGGGAAGTCACTCGCCCAGAAGAAGCGATCTTCACCCACAAACGGAATCACTCCGGCCAACGCGCGTTCGTCGGGGTCACCAGAAATCCAGCACTGTCGGCGGAAGTACTCGCTTGGCTTGTATTTCAGGGGTACGCTCTTGCCGATCGGTGACTCGTACACCGTATCCATCCGTTCAAGCCAGGAGCCGATCCAGCCTGCACCGATCTCCAGGATGACGACGCGCAGTTCAGAGAAGCGATCGAAGACGCCATACTGAAACAGCGAGGTGAACCCTTCGCGAATGACATTGCCGAGGACGACGTTTTGGAAAAATGCCGTGTCACGACCCGTCATGCGGCCAAAGCGAGTCGGCGCGGCCCAGTGGGGCTCAAAAGAGGGATGGAGACCAAACGGGAGCCCCAGCTCTTGGGCGGCGGCAAAAATGCGATGGTGGTCTGGATGCCCGTGCGCTTTGCGGCTCCAGATGAACGGCGGAGCGAAAAATCCCTTGACGCCATCGCGGGCTGCGCGCCGGAGCTCTTGTTCCGCCAGCTCTGGAATGCCGAACGGAATGTGAGCAATAGGGATGAGCCGCCCGTTCGACTCGGAGCAAAAGTCCACGATCCAGCGATTGTAGGCGCGCGCGTAGGCCATGGACAGTTCCAAATCCTCACACTCCGGCTCCCAGAGCAAACCGAGGGTAGGATAGAGAAAGGCGCACTCGATGTTCTCGATGTCCAGCCGTTTGAGGCGCTCCTTGGGGTCCATTGATCCGAACGACGCGTTATCAACGTAGCCCAGCCCAATCGGCTCACGCCGGTATTCAATTCCTCCAAGCTGGTCCATTACCCCGAGAAAAGCTGGAGCATCGTTGCGCGTCATCTTCGCCGGTTTGCCGTCGACCTCTAGGTACTCCAACCCGCGCTCGTCCTTGCGAATCCGCACGGCACGATCACGATATTGCGGTTCCAGATATTTTTCCCACAGGTCCGGCGGTTCGAGGATGTGGCCGTCGGCATCAACAACACCAGGATAGGAGATGCGTGGCAGATCAGCAGGGGTCATGGTCTGGCTCCTCTCTGCATAAAATCTGCCCGATCTTAACAGCGTACGTCAGACGTGCAAGCGGTTGAACTCGACCAGGAACGGTTCTTCCTGTACCTCCGACATAGATGACGTCTTGGCGAAGGAGGAGAGTTCTGAGGTCTGCCGGTGTACGCCGGAAGAATAAGAGATGGGAAGGCCAGCAGCGCAGTTGGGTGAACAACATATAGAAGCGGACGAGCGAGGGGCACGGCAGGCCGTGCCCTACCAGGGGAGGGTGATTTACAATTTGAATCTCCTCGACTGAGGGAGCCGTTATCCTTGCTTCTTTTCCAACCGGGCCCCGAGCGCTTTGGCAGTTTCGGGCGGCAGGCCGGTGGGGTCGAGGAGCATGCCGTAAAGTTTCAGCCAGTGAGTATGGGCAAGCTGATGGAGCGCGAAGGAGGTTTGCATTGCTTGCGCGCGGCCCTGTACATCTTGCGCCACGTTCACTGCTTCTTTGGTCAATTTGAGGGCAAACAGTGACTTTTTCGTGACCTTCTGGGCCATCTCCAACGCTGCCTCTTGCAGTTTTTCACGCGGCACCACCTGATTGACCATACCAATTTGGCGGGCTTCCTCGGCCGAAAGCCAGTCCGAGGTAAAGAGCAACTCCTTCGCCTTGCGCACGCCGAGTTCCCAAGGGTGCTGGAAGAATTCCACACCGCCGATGCCGAAGCTCACCACGGGATCACAAAACTGGGCGTCATCACTGGCGATGATAATGTCACATGGCCAAATCAGCATGAGGCCGCCAGCGACACATCTCCCCTGCACCGCGGCGATAGTCGGTTTAGGAATGTTGCGCCACCGTTCGCTAAAGCCGATGTAGATCTCTTTCTCCCGCGCCATCTGGGCTTCGGCGCCGGCGCAGGTAAAACCGCACCAGGTGCCAACCGTGTCATATTCCAGCATCTTCTGGTAAGTATTCTGTTCGCGTAGGTCATGGCCAGAGGAGAAATGCGGACCATTGGCGGCCAGAATGATCACCTTGATAGTGTCGTCGCGCGCCGCCACGTCGAAGGCGTCGTTCAGTTCGTAGAGCAGCTTAGTGTCTTGGGCGTTGCGCGTCTCCGGCCGGTTCAGCACAATGCGGGCGACATACTGGGCCGGGGTCTCGTACAAGATCGTCTCGAAACTCTTCATAAAGCCTCCTTATGCGTGGCGATATTTTTGGCCAGAACCGCGGCAGGCGCTCTTGGCCGTGAAAAGGTTACACGACTCGAAAGGTTCCTGCTACAATGCCGCCTCGGGCCGCAGGAGACTGCGGCCTGACTCTCTGGTATTAACAGGTGACTGTCATGAAGACTCGGCAAGATCCAGCCCGTAGTGGCATAACCCGCCGTGAACTCCTGCTGAAGATGGGCAGCGGTCTGGTAGCGCTCACGGTGAGCAGTTCGTGGGGTGAGATAACTCCGGCGCAAGCGCGCGCCGCGCGGCTGGCGCTGCGCAACCTGAGCGTGGCTGAAGGTCGTACACTTGAAGCCTGGGGAGATGTGTTGTTACCCGGTGCCCGCGAAGCGGGGATTACTAACTACGTCGATGACCAACTGAGCCGCGACAATCCCTCGTTTATTCTGAAATATCTGGATTATGTGGGGTCGTACCTCAAGTTCTATAGGCAGGGCTTGCACTCGCTGGAGCGCTATAGCCGCACCCGCTACGGCCGGTCTTTTGCGCGTCTTACTTCCGAGCAACAAGTAGACCTCGTCCGCGCGCTGTCGCAGCAGTCTCCGCGCGGCTGGAGCGGCCCGCCAGCGCCGCTGCTCTACTTTGTCACTCGCAATGATGCCGTCGATGTGTACTACGGCACGGTGGAGGGCTTTGCCAAGCTCGATATCCCCTATATGGCGCAGCTTCTCCCGCCGGCAAAATGGTGAGGCCCTATGGAGAGGGTGGATGTCGTGATTGTTGGGTCGGGCGCGTCGGGTAGCCTACTCGCAGCCAAGCTTGCCCAGAATGGAAAAAGCGTAGTGATCCTCGAAGGGGGACCGGAGCGTACTCTGAAGGATCTCTACAGTTCTCAGATTTGGGCGCGCCGGCTCAAATGGGCCGGCCCTCCAACTGAGACTGGTGGCGCAGACCCCGTGTCTGTAAATTTTGGTGCGGGGTGGGGCACCGGCGGTGCGGCTCTGCATCATTATGCCAATTGGTTGCGGCTGCACCCCGAAGACTTCGCAATGAAGAGCCGCTTCGGCCAGGGGTTGGACTGGCCACTGTCCTACGACGAATTGCGTCCGTTTTACGACCGGATTCAGCAGGAGGTCGGCATTGCCGGGGACGCGCAAGCGGAAGTGTGGCGACCTGCAGGTGAGCCTTATCCTATGCCGCCGCTACCGGTGTTTGCCCAGGGAAAGCTGATCGCGCAGGGGTTTAGCCAGCTCGGGCTACGAACTGCGCCGGCACCGATGGCGATTAACTCTATTGAGTACAACGGCCGCCCTATCTGCCATAATGATGGGTGGTGCGATGCTGGCTGTACGATTGGCGCGCTGGCGAACCCACTGGTCTTGCACCTTCCACAAGCGCGGGCAGCTGGTGCTACTCTCCTCCACAACAGCTTCGTCACTCGAGTCTTGACTGGGCCGAAGGGTGACCGCGTCCGCGGCGTCGAGTACTACGATGCTAAAGGGCACCGTCGGCTGCAAGAGGCGCGGGTGGTTGTGTTGGCAGCGTTTGCTGTGCAAAACCCGCGGATTCTCCTCAACTCCGCGACCACGCGGCATGCGGACGGTTTAGCCAACTCGAGCGGCCTAGTCGGCCGCTCTCATGGCCCACAGCACGGCCAATGTGTTTGGTCTCTTTTCAGCAGAGACCGAAAACTTTCTCGGTCGCACCGGCGGCCAGCTCCTGTCGCAAGACAACTACGCCAAAGATCTGCGCAAAGGCTACCTGAGCAGCTCACAGTGGCTCATTGGCAACGCCCTCAAACCCAACGATCTGTTAGGCATTGCCAATTCTCGACCTGAACTCTTTGGCAATGCCCTGCACGAGTTTCTGGCGATCGCCAGCCAGCACTTGGCCACCATGACCTTCTTTGGCGAAAAACTCCCGAATCTAGATGACCGGCTCGTGTTAAGCAGGAAAAAAGACCGGTACGGCCTGCCACTCGCACGCGTAGTCCATACCTTCGGTCCAGATGAGCTCAAATGTTTTGCTGCTGGGATGACCCAAGGCCAAGCCATCTTCAAAGCGGCGGGTGCTTCAGAGGCCTGGGCCGGTGGACGCGCCCGAGCCCATCTCATGGGCGGTGCGATTATGGGTCGCAACCCACGGACGTCGGTCACGAACAGTTATGGACAAACTCATGATCTTGTCAATTTCTTTATCGCTGGGCCAAGCCTGTTTCCCACGAGCGGCGCGGTCAATCCCACCTTCACGATTTACGCACTGACCCTACGCACAGCCGAGTATATGCTCGCTCATTGGTCAAGCCTCACCTGAGCTCTAGTGACCGACGCTGAGGATGATACCTAAGCTGTATCTGCGGCCGAGGGCACAGGAACGTGGTAGTGCCAGGTAAGCGTAAGCACAACCTCACCCCATGGCAGTGACACTATCTTACACTCTGGGGAAATTTCTTCCGGCAGTTCAGGATGGCGGCGGCGCGCCTCAGCGGTCGCCAAATGAATCAGTTCTTGCTGGTCAGGAAAAACAGAACCGTTGGTTGGTCGTGGCAGTTCAGAGGCGCGCAGCGTGACAGCGAGAGTTACTCGCATTGCGGCTGAACTCCGCGGCGGAGGGAGTGGAGCCTCTACCTCCGCATAGGTGACTGGTGCCGGCTGCTTGCGCTCTTGTGTCCGTGTTTCTGCCCCCGTTTCCTCCTCGACCGGGGTTGCCAAGGGGACTGTCTCGATCTGGGCAGGGAGTTGGGCTGATCCTGCTTGAGGAGAGGACGAAAGGGGTGTGGTTGGTTCTTCTTCGCGCGGACTCTCGGCTTCTCGCACTCCTCCGCGTCGTCTCCCGCGACTGCGTGAGCCGCGCTTTCTCCCACCGCGTTCTTCTTGCTCCGAACGGGCCTCGCGTTCGGATTCCTGCTCCGGCGCAGGGGCAACCCGCTGCTCAGGGCGCACCCGCCGTTCACCTGCAGTGATCCCGTGGGCGCAATACTGGATAGTATCCGTGGACAAGGAATCGAGCACGTCCTCGATCATGTCCGCTGCGCCTTCTTCGCCGGGGGCTTCTACATCAAAGTCGGCAACCACAGTAAAATACAGAGGGCCAGCCGGCCGATATGGGCCAGCTCCGCCGCTGGTCTCGTGCTCGTAATACTGTATGCGCGGGTGACGGAGGGTCTTGAGCAATGCCGCCGCGGCACGGTCAGCCTCTTCTGCGAAAGCGCCGCGAGCTTCAAAAACAGCAGTTGCATGAAAGTACGGCATAAGAATCAAAGGTGTCCACTATATAGAGGCCAGGCTGTCTTTACGCAAGGGCAGAACTTGTTCCTGGGAAAACCTGCTAGGAGTCTAGACCTCTTGAGCATTTCAGAGTACAGTAGCGCCATCGGTCGGGTTGACACAGAGCCCCTCGCGCCCCGATTCTTGTAATCCGGCAAGACGGAGCGGACTGAGCCTCGGGCCGGCAATCGGCGGCCGGTTCCTGGCGAAGCGGATTCTGGACCCGCAGGTGGGGCGCCGAGAAAGGAGGTGATCCAGTTATGCAATCTTCTACGGTGAGCTGTGAGGTGGTGGCCTCCTAGGCCGATGTACCCAGTTGTTTTGGGGTGGTCGCTTGGGAGGACCCAGGCACCACCAGAACCCCGACAGCCCGCTTTCACCGGCGGGACGCCCCCTGGGCTGTAACCCTGTCGGGGTTTGCATTTTGAGAGACTAAATAGGGGAGGAGAGTCGAGAACAAATTGACCTCCGAACCTAACTGTTTTCCGAGACCGCTGAGGAGTCCCATGACTCGCCCAACCAGCACAAGGTCTCCTGGCGCTTCAATAATCGGATCTTTGCGCAGCGCTGCGGCCAACTCATCATTAAATCGTTCGACCATTTCTGGGTCTGCATAGGCTTTATTCTCTTTCACCGAGTGGCCGAGCATTGCTTCACCGAGGACCAGTAAACTCTCCGAACCGCCATTCTTCGTCACAAAGCCAAGCCGATGGAAGGAGGCCACAATTTCGTCGGCATCTTGCCTCACAATGGCCGTAGTGAGTCGCACCATCTCGGCTGGGAACTCAGGGGGCAAATCTTTGGTCAGGCCAAAGTCTAAAAACACCAACCGTGGTCCCGGTTGCACCAACAGGTTGCCTGGATGTGGGTCAGCGTGGAAGAGACCGTCCAGCAGAATCTGCTGGAGGTATGCCTCGGTGAGCTTCTGGGCGACCTTGCGGGTGTCGATCCCAGCTTGCCGCAAGGCTTCAACCTCAGTCACTTTGATTCCCTCCATGAATTCCATCACCAGGAGGTGTGCGGTGGTATACTCCCAGTAAATGCGGGGAACGAGCACATCATTCCCACGAGAGGCAAAGTTGCGAGCGACGGTTTCCGCATTATGCCCTTCATGAATAAAATCGAGCTCTAAGGGAATGTAACGGCGTAGTTCTTTGAGGATAAAACGAAAATCGTAGCGTGGTTCCAGCCGGGCCAACCATTCGACGAAAAATGAGATATTACGCAGGTCCAAATCGACGAGGGCAGCAATGTCCGGATACTGAACTTTCACCGCAACCCGCTGACCATCAAGTAAAGTGGCTTCGTGCACCTGGGCGAGAGAAGCGGCAGCGGTCGGTTGGGAAGAAAGGGCAGAGAACACGACCTCTAAGGGTTGTCCAAGTTCTTCTTCGATCCGTTGCTTCATGATCGTAAACGGGCGTGGGGGGACGCGGTCATGCAGTTGCGAAAGGACCTCGATGTATTCTGGTGGCAGAATGTCGGCGCGTGACCCGATGAATTGGCAGGCCTTGACCAGCCACCCTTCTAAACGCAAGGCCGTGCGATAGATCAGTTCGGCGCTCCGGCGATGATGCCGAGCATAGCGCTCGGCCTGGCCTTGCTGAGTAAAGAGGCGACCGTACAGTTGGATGAGTTTATATCCGCTGTAGATGCGCACAACCATCTGGGCAATCATGAGGAAGCGGCCGATACGCACGCGGCGGGCTAGCGAGCGGTCGCGGTGATAATTGAGGTCAGCAACCCTCTTCATGGTGAATCCTTCGTATCCGTATTCTACCCTTGCTCTTGTTGGTAGCGTCATTATACCCTAGCAGAAAAACCACAAGAGCCGTCACCGGTCCTTCTAATGTCTATAGAACGGCTGTCTGAGAGCTCTTATTGGCAACCTAGCTATGGAGAGTGATTTGTGAAGACCGCCAGCCCTCAGAAACCTATACCGCAGTCTATACAAGACTTAAGCACGAAACTTCTCAGCTTGGCGGTATCCTCTTGGCAGAAGTTAACAGAACGCCCTGAGGTAACCCAAGAGATTGCCAAGGATCCGTTTACCAACGAGGTGAAAGCCGATGCTGCAACTGCTGAGTTGCTGATCCTACTGTTGCACACCTGCGATCGGCTTGCTTCGGCAACATTCAACATCGCGCTGCCCGCGCCTGGCCTCCAGATGACCCCCCAGCGCCTCGATGATTCGCTGACTCACGCAGGGGCCCACATCGATCAGATTCTCCTTGACGACGACCAGCAGGTCGAAGATCCTCTGAAGCTCGGCCTCGCTCACCAC
>CAZAYE010000004.1:4987-7655 GCA_964489255.1 uncultured Enterobacteriaceae bacterium | reverse complement strand
CTGCTCGCTCCCGCGCTGCCCGCGCAAGCCGCCTCTGCTCTGCGTAATTCGTTTATGGCCGGACTCGTCGGCGTCACGGTTTCCTCTTTTGTCCGTACGACGTGTCCGGAAGAAGACGCTGACGAACAAGAAGAGACTCGAGCTGATTTGTTACATCTCTATAACACCCGAGCGACGCAGTATGGCTTCTTCATCCTGGGCAAGGCTGACACGCCAGACAGTGGTGCGCTGTTCACTCTGGCTGGAATCCGTCTGGCCGAGGCGTTGGAATGTCCTGAGAGTGCTGAGATTATCGCCCATGGGATGGAGGTGATCATGGAGAGCCTAGTGGCTCTGCGCGAGCAACTCCCGCTAACAGAAACCTTTGGGCAGATCATCGCGGGAGTGCAATGAGGCAGGGATTGGGTAGTGGGGACCAGGGGTTAGAGAAGACTGAAGAGTGCTAACAATCCGAGTCTTTCAATGCTGCCTTTTTCAGTTTTGCATTCTTTACCATCTTCGATTTTTTGCCCTGACGCGCTACCGGTTTCGCCTCGCGCTTACTGTGTGCTTCAGTGAGAAGCCACTGGGCTTGGCCAATGCCACGGAGACTGCGATACTCTTCGGGAGAGAATGGCATTCCCGGACGCGTGGGAACCACATCCAGCGTTCGGGTGAGGACCGCCTCGCAGAATTCAAACAAAGGGAGCAGTTGCATGCTGACCTCGGGAAGCGGAGCCTCGAGCAGGACAACTCGAGCTGCTGCTACCATCTCGGCCAGGCTGCTGGGTTTACTCCCGCTGCGTGGGGCTCGCAGCTGCGGCGTGACACTCGAGACAGATTGAGACGAAGGAGATTCGGCGCTCTGCAAGAATGCAAACCCAAGCTGAACCTCCGGGGAAGACTTTGCGGTTTTTTCTGTCACGTTTCTTCCTCACAATGGCCGCGTGCTCACTTCCAGCACGAGAGCGTCCAACAGGGCTAAGGGTGAGGTACGAGTAGACTTCAGTGTGACATCAAGGGCGGCAATGCGGTGCCACAGCCGCTGCAAATCTGCGGTGCTATACAAACGACTCTGGCTGAGGAGCGCTCGAAGTCGTTGACCACGCAGACCAATGGCTTGTCCAATCTCTTCCTCGGTTTTTCCACTGGCACTTAACTCTTTCACCTGCCAGAGCCGGCGAAAGTGTCCGAGCAGTGCGTGGAGTACTGGGAGTGCCTCTCGCTCATCAGTAAGAACCCGACGCAAAAGCCTAAAGGTTTTTTGCTTGTCTCGCTGCCCCAACGCGTCGGCGAAGTCAAAGACACTGTGCTGGTGGAGATCACCAGCACACAGGGTGACTGTTGCAGCATCGATGTCCGTACGGGGAAAAGCGAACGCAATCAACTTGTCGATCTCAGTGGAGAGCGCGAAGAGGTCAGGGCCAACGAGTTCAGCTAATAACAAGGCAGCATCTTCATGCAGACGAGCCTTGCGCTCACGGGCGAAGCGATGTGCCCAGTCAACGACTTGGTTAGGAAAGGGGGGACGGAACTCGGCAACAAAACCCTTCTTGGCGCAAAGCGAAAAAAAGGACTGTCGCAAATCGAGCCGGCCATGAGCACAGACGACCAGGGGTTGCGTTGTATCGCGGAGCTCTGCCTCTTTGGCGAGACGTTCACGCTCCGCCGCCTTGAGGTGTTCGGCGCTCTTGAGTACCACCAGAGTTTGCGTCGCAAAGAGCCAGGGGGTCCCCCACGCTTCAAGTAACCCATCAAGCGGATCTTCTGCGGCGTAAAACGTACGAACTGTCACCGTTTTGCCTACTCGTTCGCGGACAAGAGTGACAGCGTGATCGATCAGATAAGACTCGTCCCCATGAAAGAGGTACAAAGGGGAGAGAGGACCCTTCTGCAGTTGGGAAAAGATCTCTTCGGGGCGAGGGAAGGAAGCAACCGCTCTACCTGCTGCCATTCTTGCATCGGTATAACTTGCGACTCAAACGAAAACAAGAGTGAATGGCAGCGTCACTGCATTCTCAACTGCCTATTGAGTTGAATAAGAGAGAGAAGGATGAGGGAGCTCTCTCCCCGCAAAGAGGAGAGAGAGCTTTGGTCTGCGAGAGAGTCTACCCTCTGCCGTGACGCAGCAAGCGGCCCGGGGTAGTGTTGGTGCACTTGCCGTCTTCGAAGGTCACGTCGCCGTTCACCATGATCCAGCGATAGCCTTCAGCGTACTGCACGCGCCGCCACTCACCACCTGGGAAGTCATGCACGACCATCGGCTTCTCAGGGACCATTTTCAAATTCTCCAGGTCGTAAACTACGACATCCGCTGGTGCCCCTTCACACAGTACGCCACGATCTTGGAAGCCCGCGCACCGGGCCGGCAGCGCGCTGAGGCGATAATGCGCTTCTTCCAGGCTCATGAAGCCGACGTCTCGCACCATCCAGGTCAGGAGATCGGTCGGATAAGCGCCCAGGGTAACGAACTTCGTGTGCGCGCCGCCGTCTGAGGTGCCGGGGATGCTGTACTCTGAAGACATCAATTCGGCAGCATACTCCTCGTTGACGTTACGGGCTGGTGTATCGAACTCAGTCTTCAAGTTATCGGCGATTGCGAGATCAAGCATCGCGTCCATCGGATGCTTGTTTTCCATCTTGGCCACCTCTTCAACCGTCTTGCCGACGTATTTCTGGAACTTTGGGT
>CAZAYE010000004.1:0-4977 GCA_964489255.1 uncultured Enterobacteriaceae bacterium | reverse complement strand
CCCACGGACTCAATCCTGAAGTCCTTGATCGAGCCGGTCACAATCGGCGTGTGGCCAGTGTCATACTCCGCCACCAGCGCCTGCCGTAGCGCTGGGTTTTGGAACTTCTGCATGCGTTCGGCCGGGGTGCCCATCGTCACTTCACGCCAGAGGTCGCTACCGTCAAAGAGGTTCCAATCCTCAAAGGTGAAGATGAATCCTTGCCGTCGGGTGGCAGTCTGATTGTAGATCTGATGGCCGCGTTTGTTCGCGTCATCGATATAACGCATCGTCCGGCGATGAAGAGCTGGCCGGTCGTCGCGCACCGCGGTGGCGTTGAACAGCACGGGCCGACCTGACACTTCAGCCAGGCGCTCGTAGAGACGCATATCGTCTTTGAAGTCTTCACTCGCCTGGGTGAGCTGAATGAAACCCTCTTTGCGCTTGCCGAGCACTGCGGCGAACGCGATCAGGTCTTCTTCCGCCATGGTATCGGTCACCATCGGCGTGCCATCATAGTCACGCTGCACGGAAATGAAGCCGTTGCCGAGGCGCTGACACGAAAAACCACATCCGCCAACGTCCATCGACTCGTTAAGAATCCGCTGCATTTCTTGCCGTTCTTTTTCCGTAGCCGGACGACTCTTCGCCGCTTCCAGCCCCATCACCCAAATCATGATCGGCGCGATCGGCACGTAGCTCAACACATTGAGCCCCTTGGGCGTCCGATCCAGAAAGTCTAACCAGTCGGGAAATGTTACCCAGTCCCATTTCATCCCTGCCTTCATCGACTCGAACGGGATCGCCTCGACGCGAGACATGGTCAGCATGGCGCGATCGCGTAGCTCCGGCTTACAGGGGGCAAAGCCAAAGCCACAGTTGCCAATCACGATTGAGGTCACCCCGTGCCAGCCGGACAGGGTGCAGTAGGGATCCCAATTAATCTGCGCGTCATAGTGTGTGTGCAGATCGACAAAGCCCGGCGCGACAATCAGACCGTGAGCATCGCAAGTCTTTTTGGCATCGCTCGGGTTCAATTTGCCAATTTTGGCGACCTTGCCATCTTTAATGCCGACGTCTGCAAGACGGCGTGGCGTACGGGTACCATCAACGACCGTTCCACCTTGGATGACTACATCGAATTCAGGCATGACTGCCTCCTCCTTGCAAATTGAACGTTCACTCAATCGTCTGTTAGCTACCATGCCATAGGGCGTGGGCCACTGTCAACTCGAACCTTGAGCCGGGGAGTGGTGAGAGCTGAGGTCTACAAAGGATTTCTGCCAAAGCAGTCGATGAGAGCTGTCTCCGTCATGATGTAGTCTACTCGTTCGTCGCTTGGGCTGACCGGGATCTCTTGAACAACCTGAAAATCGTAGGCGAGGGCCACACGTAGGGCACCGGCCAGCACGTTACGAAAGGCGCGGTCGTAGTAGCCTTTTCCTCGACCTAAACGGTGCCCCTGCCGATCGAACCCTACTCCAGGGACGAGGCCTACGTCTGTTTCTTGCAAGCCAGAGAGCAAGTCGCCGCCTGGTGGGATGAGAATTCCGAAAGTGCCTGGGATCAGGCGGTCCTTGGGAAAACGGCGCACGAACTCTAGATTTGTGCGATCGGCGGTGATGCGCGGGTAGTACACAGCCTTTCCCTGGGCTACGGCTGCCTGCCAGATAGCTTCGGTTTGCACCTCGTTCTCGTCGGCACTGTAGAGCACGAGGATGCGTGCATATTGAAACGGTGCAAACGTAAGCAGGCGTTCAGTGATACGGCGGCTTTTCTCGGTCACGGCTGCTGGCGATAGGGCACGTCGGTGGGTCCGGAGAAGGGGGCGAAGTTGTTTTTTCTCGTTTTGCACAGTGAGCTATCAGCGGTCAGCCGTAAATCTGTTCCAGCTCCCCGATTCCCCCCTTTAGTCGCGTTCCGGCAGTGTAAATGTCGCTTCGCCGACTAAGATCTTCTCGCCCTTTTGATTTTCCTGCCAGATCTGGCAATCGACCCGTGGTTCGCCATTCTCGCGGTATTTGCGCGTAACGGTTCCGTGGCAGGTGAGCAGATCATCGGGGAAGACGTTGGCGGCGAAGCGGATTTTCGTCTTCTTTAAATCCCACGGGCGATGCAGCCAATCGGTGAGAAAGCGATAGAGGTAGGTTTCGTTGAGTGGTCCCTGTTGTACGACATCCGGCAGGCCACGTTCACGCGCGTACACGCGATCCAAGTGCAGTGGATTAGTATCGCGCAGAATGATGGCGATAGGGATATAGCTGTAGCGGTCCATCGGTCCGTACGTCACGCTGGGGATGGCCATGCCTTCCTGCACCTCCTCAAAGTAAGCTTTCTGGCGGGTGTCCATCAGCGGCTCCTTACTTGAAGAGGATGTAGGACAGCGCTCCCTGAAAAGCGACAGCGCCGCTTTCGTCTGTGGCTTTGAGGCTGACTCGCGCCACATCGAACCGGCGCTTCCCTTGCTTCTCGTACACGTCAACGACCGTGCCTTGAATTGTCAGGGTTTCTCCAACGTACAGGGGGCGGAGGTATTCTAACTCCTGCTCCCCGAACATGGCTGTCCCAGTCTTGTAGTCTAAGAAGAAATCCTTTTCCCAGTCGAAAGAGCGGAGCATGCCAAGAATCGCGACATACGGCGCGAATGAAGGTGGGGTGACCCGACGTTCATATCCGGCCGCGCACGCGCCCTCTTCGCTGAGAAAAGCCGGGTGTTCTTCTCCTGCGACAGGAAGGTAATCTCGCACATCCTGCTCGTTGATGACATATGTGACCGCTGGAAACGTCCTACCGATGAGCGTTTTCCGGTCGGGAGTCATAGACACGCTCTCTCCTTCCATAGCGGCCAGCTATTGTACGCGACGCAAAAGCCCTGTAAATGCCGAGCGAGGTGGCATACCTTTCGGATCCAACGCGAAAGCCCCTCGGTTGGCAACCAGACTGGCCAATCGGCAGGGACCAAAGAGGAGCCTATTTCCAAAATCCCCAAACCAGAGAACAATGGTATCCTCATCCCGAAGATGTAGGCCACTGGGATCATTATGACAGTGATAGAGGGCAGAGATTTCCGCAGGAGGCAAAGAAACCATGGCGCGGGCAAAAGCGGCTACGCAAAGGTCAATCACGGTCCGACCCGTGGATAAGGCAACGTCAATGACCACTTCCTCTATCTCCACACTCAACCAACTTATTCGGCACCAGAGAGAAGCGAAAGGGTACTCGCTCTCAGAACTCGCGCGAAAACTGGGTATCACCCCCGAGTCCTTGCGTGATCTTGAGGACTACGCTGATGAGATTGATGAGGCTCCAGTGTGGCTGGCGAGAAAACTTTCCTCTCTTCTCGACATTCCTCCAGAGCAATTTTTTTCTGACATCTAACGAAGAGGATCCTATAAGGAGGGTAATATATGCGTTCACCGACTCGCCCTTTACGGGTCAACCATCTCGGCTACTATACCCCGAACGCGCGCAAGACCGTGCAGTTCTGGACGGAGGTGATGCGCTGCAAGTTCACCTCGTCGATCTGGAATCCCGAGCTCCCTTCGACTCGCCAGCCTTATCCCTATCTCCATATTTTCTTCGAGCTAGGGGATGGATCAACTGTAGCGTTTTTTGAGATCCCTGACGTGAGAGAGGAAGTGCCGCCGACCGAGCCCTTGCGTACCATCAACCATCTGGCGATGCACCTCGACCCAGTGGATGACGTGTATGCCTGGAAGGCGTGGCTGGAATCGAAGGGGATTGCAGTCATCGGCCCGGTTGATCACCAGGTACTGTTATCGATTTATTTCTTCGATCCGACCTCAAATTGCCGTCTGGAACTTACGACGCCGCTCACGCGCCTCTCTGACCAGGATGCCAAAGAGGCGGAGCAAGCGCTCGATCAGTGGGAAGCGTGGCGAGACGAGGCTGCCGCTACAGGCTTGGCATTCGGTGAGTTTTTACGCCAGAAGCTGCAGATGAGAGCAAAGCATGTTGCATAAGCAGAGGAAGCTATGGACATCCTCATCTGGATCAACACGCTAGCGATTCTCTTCGCACTTATTGTCGGGGGGATTATCGTTCTCTTCGAGATGAGAAAAATTACGGAAGCGCTTCAAGGAATAACTGCAGCGCTCAAGCAGATCTCAGAAACCACAACTCGGACAGAACGGATCAGCGCTGCAATTTTACAGCGACTATCGATCAGCGACAATCCGCAGGCATAAATAACAAGGGCTTGGAGGACTCTCCCCCTCAAGCCCCTAATTCCTTTTTCGCCCTTATTTACCGAACGCCGACGTGACCAACTCAGTGTCGAGGTACTCAGTCACCTCTTGCACCTTGCCGTTGGTGATACGGAAGACTTGGCAGTAGGTGTTGTTGTATGACTTCCCACTCTTGGTGGTTGCCTTGCCCCGCGCCTGCATCGCGACGTAATCCCCATCAGCAATGAAGTTTTCCGGTGTGAGGGTAATCCCGCCGTCGAGCTGGGATGTCAGGGGAGCCAAGACCTTATTGATAAGCTCCTGTTTGCCGTTACAGGTGCCGGAATACTTGGTTGTCCCGATGATGGTAAAGCGAACGTTATCAGCCATGTTTGCGAGAAAAGCTTCAGCGTTCCCTTTGGACAGCTCGGCAAACATGTTCTGAATAAGTTGTTTGTTTTCTGCTGCGCCCATAATGTGTACCTCCTTCGAATATTTCTGTCGGACTCTACGCCTAATGCTTCGGTCGAGTCAAGACGAATGCTACTGGAACGCTGGGTAGACCTCATTGACGAAACGATCGAATTGGCGAGTCTGGTTCCGCGCTGGAAAACGGATAGTGATGATATCGGCGCCTGCTTCGACAAAACCTTGAATAGTCTTGATACACTCCTGCGGACTGCCCATTGCGACCCAGAGGTTGAGCTGCTGAGAGGTCCAATCCGCTGTGTAATAGGCGTCGAGGAACTCCTTGGACTCGCGCAGGGCAGCGTCGCGATCCTCGTTGATGTGGCAGTTGTAGTAAAGACAG
>CAZAYE010000003.1:0-21078 GCA_964489255.1 uncultured Enterobacteriaceae bacterium | reverse complement strand
CTACGAAAGTGCTTTATTTTCAAGACGAAATCAGGTTATCCGGATAGGCTCTTAATCCTCTCCTTTTACCCTTATGGTGCTACTTGATTTCGACGCTCGCCGGCTGGTGCGGAGGAAGGCTTGGAGACCTCCCTGCCACTGTCGAACCTCGTTTGGCCATAGTGTTCCGTCCCTTCTCTCTCATGTTCGGCATCGCCCAGTGGCTGAGCTCCTAACTTCGTGGTAGCGCTATCGATTGCCTTCTCCAGTTGCGGGGCGATGCGGGGCATCGATTGTTTGGCCATATCCCGCAAATTGCTCATCAGTGCGCTGATGACTGCACTCTTGATCATGTCAAATTCTTCTTTGAACTGACTCAGCGTACTGCTCCACAAACCTGATGCGCGCGTCTGAGAATCGGCAGCCTGTTGCTTAGCCCACTCGGGACTTGCGGCTGTCCCGTAATACCCACTTCGCCTCGACTCTACTCCAGTCAATGCACGCCGGGTCGGGTAATAAGCTGCTCCAATGCTTCTGGTTCCGAGGCTGCCGAGCAGGTAGCCCGCGAGGACTGAACCACTCAGCATCATCCATGGCACGAGGGTTGCTGAAAATAACCACTGAGATCTAGAGATTAATGGAGGATGATATGCAGTGGGCTATAATAAAGTCTGTCATAGAAAAAGGTCTGCTCTTTGCGATTGTCCTCACCCTTGCTGGGTGTGCTGGAGGTCCTTTAACCACCCGTGAGAGGACCACTCTTGGGGGAGCTGCGCTTGGGGCCGGTGCAGGCGCAATCATCGGTGAGGCAACAGACACGAGTCCAGGAACCGGCGCACTCATCGGTGGGGCGTTAGGTGGTTTAGGTGGTGCGCTTGCTGGCGGAGGAATGCAATCCCAGGAAGGCCAACTCGCCGAACACCAGCGCGAACTGGAGCGCCAGCAATACGAGCTGGACCGTCAGCGGCGTGAACTGGAAGAGATGCGGCGTCGTGAGGACTATTACGGACGGGATTATTCCCCCGATTACGACCGCCGCTATTGATGATACCGCTGAGAAGGAATTTTCAAATCTAGAGCTGTAGAGAAATCCTTCAAGAGAGCTATCCTGGCTGTGGGGGCACGGCAAGCCGCGCCCCAATACTCACACCGCGACGGTTATCCCCCCACGCTCGCAAGCCATCCCCTGGTAAGATAATCACTGAGAGTCAACGCAAGGAGAATCCCCAGCCAGAATAATCCCCCTCCAGTGACGACCCAAGTCAGTTTGGGACTGTAGCGGAGATGCATGAAGAAGAGGGCGACGAGCAGTGCTTTCCCAATAGCAATCCCCATAGCCACCACGATATTCCACGGACCAAGGTCAAGAAAAGCAACCATATAGGTTATGTAGGTCAACACCAGTAACACGGTGAACACGAGCAGGTACGTTTTGGGCGGGATAATCTTTTCAGCCATGACTGACACCCGGCAGATGGACACCTATCAGATACAAGAGGGGAAAAAGAAAAATCCACACGATATCGACAAAGTGCCAATACAGACCCGAGAGCTCGATCGGCGTGTGATAGGCGGGAGAAAACCGATTCCGCCACGCCTGCGCGAGCAGGACGGCGAAGACGCCAATCCCGACCACCATGTGGAGAGCGTGCAGTCCGGTCATCGCAAAGTAAAGCGAAAAGAATAATTGCGCTGGTTGCGTGTATGGACCTGGGTAGAGAAAAGAACTTCCCGGCACAAGCTGCTCCGTAAATTTGTGAGCGTACTCGGCGAATTTAATGCCCAGAAACACCAGGCCAAGTAGGATCGTCGCTAGTAAAAACCCCAGGAGTAAGGTCCGATTGCCGATTTGAGCGCTGTACACCGCGAGGACGACGGTTAAACTACTGCAAATCAAGACCGCCGTATTCACGGCGCCCAGCGTGGTGTCGAGATGGCGGCTGGCATCGGCAAAGGCGTCAGGGTAGGCGATACGATAGGTCACGTAGCCTAGGAATAAGCCGCCAAAGAACATGATTTCGGTTACCAGGAATACCCACATCCCGAGCGACCCAGCCCCGCGCTGTTGCTCGGCATCATCGAACTGGTGGGCGAGAGTGGAAGATGCGGCTGGCACAGTTCACTTCCTTGCGGAATTGGGAGCTTCTCGCAGAATGAACACCCTCGTCACTTCGTGTAAGAGAAATCCCCCTTGATCCCCCTTTGATAAAGGGGGGAAGCGCAAAGCGCAGGGGGATTTCTGTGAGTTGGCAATACCGTTTATCATCATGCCGCGTTCATGTCCTACGTTGGCTGATCGGGTGCGTGCGGCTGGCCGATAACCCGGATCTCCTCTGCAGGGACAAACTCATACGCTCCCCATGTCACAATAGGCGTTTTGTCAAAATTATACGTTGACGGTGGTGATGGAGTCCGCCATTCCAGCCCTGTCGATGGCCAGGGATTCGCTTCCGCGATTGGCCCATACCGCATTGACCAGATGAGATAGATCATGGGAAGGATATAGCCGAGCCCAAGAATTGAAGCGCCCGCTGAGGACATCACATTCAGGACCTGGAACTCGTCTGGATATGCGTAGTAGCGACGTGGCATGCCCAGATATCCGAGGACAAACTGGGGAAAGAACGTCAGATTAAAGCCGACAAAGATGATCAGCGCCCCGAGTTTGGCCCAGCCTTCCGGATACATCCGTCCACTCATCTTGGGCCACCAACAATGAATTCCCCCCAGGTAGGCCATGACCGTGCCGCCCACCATGATGTAATGGAAGTGGGCAATGACAAAGTACGTGTCTGTGACGTGGATATCGACTCCAAGGGCAGCAAGAAAGAGACCGGTCATGCCGCCAATGGTAAACAAGCCGATGAAGCCGAACGCATAGAGCATCGGGGTTTGATATGAGATGGACCCTCGATAGAGCGTCGCCGTCCAGTTGAAAACTTTAATCGCAGAGGGGATCGCCACCGCATAGCTCAGGAACGAAAAAATCATGGCGCTATACATGGACTGGGTGGTGACAAACATATGGTGACCCCAGACCAGAAAACCAAGCACGGCGATCGCCACACTAGCGAAGGCAACAAAGCTGTAACCAAAAATTGGCTTTCTGGCAAAGGTCGCGACCACTTCACTGACGATCCCCATCGCAGGCAGGACCATAATGTAGACGGCGGGATGAGAATAGAACCAGAACAAGTGCTGAAAGAGCACCGGGTCCCCACCATAGTCTGGGTCAAAAACGCCGATATGGAAAAGTCGCTCAAGCGCCACGAGCACAAGGGTAATGGCGATGACCGGAGTTCCCAACACCATGATGAGGCTATTCGCGTAGTTCGACCAGATGAACAAAGGCAGACGGAACCAGGTGAGTCCCGGGGCGCGCATGAAGTGGATAGTGACAATAAAATTTAAGCCCGTCAGGATGGACGAGAATCCCGCGATAAAGATGCCAAGCGCTGTCGCAATGACGTAGGTGTTGGAATAGATGCTGCTGTAGGGCGTATAGAAGGTCCAGCCCGTATCCACCCCGCCATGTAACACCGCCCATAACATGCACAGACCGCCGAGGTTAAAAATGTACCAACTCGCGAGATTCAGGCGAGGAAAGGCGAGATCCCGAGCGCCAATCATCAGGGGGACGAGAAAGTTTCCCAAGACGGTGGGAATCACTGGCACCAGGAAGAAGAACACCATGATGATGCCGTGCATGGAAAACAATTTGTTATAGGTCTCTGCCTGGACGAGATCACCCGGTGGCGTGAGTAATTCCAGACGGATCAGGACCGCGAACGCTCCACCCAGAAAGAAAAACAGAGTGACTGAGACGAGGTAGAGGAGAGCAATGCGTTTGTGGTCAGTGGTCAGTAACCATGACTTGATGCCGTAGTCGGCATTGAGGTAATGCTCACGAGGAGGGGTGGGAGCAGTTTGGCGAGCTGAGGCAACGGCACTCATGATGGCGCTTCCATTCCTGGGGGTGATGAGGGTTGCGGTGCTGGTGAGGCAGGTGGATGGGTTGTTCCTCCTTGCCATTCTCCCGGTAAGCCAGGTACCCCGGGGCCACCCTGCGGTGGTGTTACTGGAGTAGCTTGGGTGTGCTGAGTCGTCAGCGACCTAATATAGGTGATCAGTTGTAAAAGCTGCTCTTCGTTCACGCGACCCTGGTACGAGGGCATGACTGGCTGAAAACTTGCGACGATTTTCGCTGCGGGATTCAGAATGGACTCGCGGATGTAATTTTCATCAGCGGTAACCACCTGCCCAGTCTCGAGTTGTACCTGCTTCCCGAAGAGACCGGTGAGCATGGGACCAATCCCTTGTTGGTCCAGGCGATGACACGTATGGCAGGCCAAGTCCTGGAAGAGTCGGTGTCCGGCAGCGGCGGGAGAGCCTTCAACTCCGTTACTCGTGCCGCCACTGAGCCACGCCTGGTACTGCGCCGGTTCCAGGGCAACGACTTGGCCGATCATGCCGGAGTGTTGAGTCCCGCAATACTCCGCACAGAACAAATGATAGGTCCCGGGCTTAGTGGCTTGGAACCAGATGGTGCGGTAGGTGCCAGGGATGACATCTGCCTTGACACGAAAGGCGGGCACGAAGAAGCTGTGAATCACGTCTTGCGATGCCATGATTAATTTCACGGCGCGGCCGACCGGGACGTGGAGCTCGTTGATTTCCCGCTGCCCATCCAGGTGCTGGAATTTCCACATCCATTGTTTGCCGACTACCTGAATTTCCAGCGCGTCGCTAGGGACACGATACATCGTGAAATACAGGCTGGCTCCCCAGACGAACATCACTATCGTGATGCCGAAGGGGATAACGACCCAGAGCATCTCAAGGCCAAGGGCACCAGTGATCGGGACACCGACTTCCTCTGGTGAGCGCCGACGATATGTAATGGCAAAGTAAATGATGAGTCCAGCGATCAGCAGAGAAAAGAATACGCTGACCGCGGTTAAGAAATAGAACAGGGCATCCACCTGTCCGGCAACGGTGGAGGCTTGTTCAGGGAAGAGAGGCAAACCAAACTTCATGGTGACAGAGTGTAGCGTAAAAAGTTAAGAACGAGGAGTTTTCGTCCCGTCATCCTTCCGCCGTAGTTCTCTCTTTTTCATTCTGTCTCGCCGTCCCGCTATGATAATCAACGTCCCTAACACCAGAATAGTTATCGCGCCGCCTATCCGTACTGCACTCATGGTGAGCGCAGTGTATTTCCCCGTGGTCGGGTCATAGTGATAACACAGCAGCAAGAGCTGATCGGTCAGTGACCCGATCTTATTGGCTGCCGCTTCCACGAGACCTAACCGTAGATCGCGTGGGGCAAACTCTATGCCGTAGAAGTACCGCGCAATTCTTCCTTGGGGAGTAAGCACAACGATACCGGCAGCATGGGCATATTGCTCATGCGTACTGTCATACGCGTAGCGAAACCCGACCGTTTGCGCGAGCCGCGCGATAGCCGCTTCATCCCCCGTCAAGAAATGCCAACCATCCGCAGTGCCAGGGCGTGCGTACTGTTGTACGATCTGCTCTTTTTTAGCTGCGGCGAGTGCCGGGGTCTCATTGGGAGCGACGCTCACGGTTACCACCGCGAACTGGTTGCCAGCATCAAACGAGAGCACTCGGAGACTTTTGACCACACCGTCCAGAACCAGCGGACAAAGCATGGGACACTGATAGTAGGCCAAAATCAGAATGAGCGGGGTCGTCCCCAAATACTCTCCTAACTGGACGTTGCGTCCGGTTTCGTTGCGAAAGGTCAGCTCGAGTGGCACTTGCGCGTTTAAGCGCTGGTCGATGCTGACATCGGGTACTGGTGACGAGCGATCAGCGGCATGTATAGGGGCGCTGAGCAGAGCCCCGGCTATTACGCAGGGGACAAGGAGGGAAAGGCGAAAAGGAGAAAGGACGAAAAGGGACAAAGAGGAAGAGATTGAAAACATGGATTGGGCCTTCTTTTATCGGTTCTCCGGTTTCCCCGGTTCTCCGCTTCCCCGGTTCTCCGCTTCCGAGTCTTCCGTCTGTAGTTGCACCGGTAATCCGCGCTCGGCGAGTATCTGCATTGCCCGCTCCACTGGAATCCGCACGGTACTTGTCTGTTGATCGACCCAGCCATAGTTGTGCAAAATCGCCTCCTCTGCCACGCGCATTTCTTGAAGGTCGTGTGGAGGAGAGACCTGGAGGCGGGGTTCGGGGGGGACTGACTCAGTTGCATCACGGGCCATGAGGGCGGGAAGGGGTCGGCCTGATTTTTCTGCACGAGCAGCAAAGTAGTTGAACAACCACCACATCAGGAGGTGAATCACAACCGCAGCGATGAAAAGGCCGACACCAAACACGAGGATGCCACGTATGCTCACATCACTACGCTCGTGACCCACCTCGAGGTTGTCGTGCCTGTTCAGCGGTTCGCTAGTCGCGTCCATGGGCTATGGCTTCCTGTAAGTTCGGGTCATGCAGTGGGAGGAGCGGTCGCTCGCCGAGCTGCCAGATAAACATCGCCAACCACAGTCCACCAAGACCAATCGGCGCGGCGATGTCCATCCAGTGGATATGAAAGCCGGTCGGATAAAACGCGGGAACGATCACCCAGAAGAGATCGATAAACCGCATTACCATAATGGCGCCCGCGACCGTGGCGAGCGCGCGCGCGTTGCGCTTGAGGTCTCGTGAGAGCAGCAGGAGAAACGGGAGCGCGAAATGAAAGACGATCAGCACGACACCAATCCACTGCCAGCCGCCTTGCAAACGGTGTACGTACCAAAAATTCTCTTCCGGTAGATTGCCGGACCAGATCAGCAACCACTGCGAAAATGCCATGTATGTCCATAACATGACAAAGGCCAGCAACAGGCTCCCCAGGTCTTGAAAATGCGCTGGAGAGAGGACTTGCGAGAGGGGTTGACGATCTGCGAGCAGCGCTGCTGCGACGATAACAAACGCCAAGGCGTTGAGCCCTTGGCCAACCATGAGCGTTGCTCCGAAGATCGTGGAGTACCAATGCGGTTCAAGCGACATCAACCAGTCAATCGCGGCGAAGGTAATGGCCAGTCCGTACAACACTAATCCCGGCCCACTGAGGAGCCGCAGTCGTCGGGTGGGCTGCGGGTCTGCTGCCCGCTGATCCTGCTCCAGTGACCATTTATTCAAGAAGTACGCGACACTCCCCCAGGCAACAAAATAGAGCACCGCGCGCAGCAAGAAAAAGGGAATGTTCAGGTACAGCCTTTTTTGCTGCAAGAGTTCGTCAGTTGCCATGACCTCAGGGCGCGCCCAGGCGTAGAGATCCTGTAGTCCAAAGACGAGAGGCACGAAGAGCAAGATCATCAAGGGAAGGGTGCGTGTGGCCGATTCCAGCAAACGGCGGATGACGACACCCCACGCGCCCCCTGACAGGTGGGAAATCATGATGATAGCCATGCAACCGAGCGCAATGCCAATCCAGAAGACATAGGCTAACAAATAAGCGCGGAAAAATTGTGCTGGGCTCAAGAAGGCACCGACAATGCACGGCATAAGACCAATGATACCAATGAGCAGCGCGCGTTGCTGAAAACGCCACAGCTCGGGCGGGAGAGTCGAGTGCGGAGAGAAGAGATTGAAGAATCGCATAGAGAAAATGAAAAATTAAAAATTGCAAACTCTGAATCGCTTCTTTTTCACTCTTCGTTCCCCATTCTTCATTTTGCGTTTTCCATTTTGCATTCTTCATTTCCCCAGCTTCCGCTGTTCTTCTGGCGGCACTTCGGCGAGCGTCGCGTGCTGGCTCAACTGTAGGGCGCGGATGTACGCGATGATTGCCCAGCGATCCTGGGGTGGAATCTGCGCCGTATAGCTCGGCATAGCGCCGAAACCGTTGGTGATGACGGTAAAGAAATACCCTGCCGGCGCCTCGCGTAGCCGCTCACTGTGGAACGAGAGCGGGCGCGTATACCCACGGCGCACAATCATACCATCACCAGTGCCGAGCCGGCTGTGACACGGCGAGCAAAAAATGTTGAAGCGCTCCTGCCCACGTTTCATCACTTCAAGCGTCACCGGAAAAGGAAAGGCCTCAGCAAACTTTTCGCCCGATTTCCCCGTGTACAGCAGGGTATCGTTCTGCAACGGTTCCTCGCGCGCGACTGTGCCGGTTACCAGAGAACGCGCTGACTGGCCATCGGCGAAAAAGGCGCTCGGTTCGAGTGGATCGTAGCGCGGCTGGTCCGCCATCTGTTGGCGACAGCCGAGGACAATGCAGAAGGTAAAATGCAGAAGGTAAAATGTAAAATGAGAGATGAAAGGCGTCTTCATTTTTGCGTCTACCTAATTTTACATTTTTAATTCTTCATTAGTATTCCACTTCCGACACCTGACGTGGCACTGAGCGTTCCATAAAACGGCGGGTTCCTTCCCGGTCGAATTTGGGGTCGGTCGCTTCGATACACAGAAAGAAGCGGTCTCGCGTCGCCAGCGCGAAACGCGGCACATTAAAGACCGGGTGATAGGGCATCGGCAGGCCGTTGAGGGCCAACAGGCCGAGTACCGCCGATAAGGCCGCGATCAGCACGGTCAGCTCAAAGGTAATCGGAATGAACATTGGCCAGCTATGAAGAGGACGTCCACCAACGTTGATCGGATAGGAGACCGCGGTGAGGTAATACTGCAGGAAGTATCCCCCTACGCAGCCGATCAGACCGCCGATAAGCACGATGAGGGGCACCCTGGTGCGGTGGAAGCCAAGCGCCTCGGCTAGCCCTTCTACCGGGAACGGTGAGTACGCATCCATCTGCCGGTAGCCTTCCTCTCGTGCTCGGTGTACCGCGGCGACGAGTTCGCTGGCACTGCTAAACTCGGCGAGAAGTCCGTAGATTGGGGGGCGCTGTTGCATGATAGTGTTCGTCTCTTACTTATCCGTCTTTCACTTCCGCCTCAGGCAGAAGGGTCCGCATCTCAAAAATCGAAATCATCGGGAGGAAGCGGATGAACAAGAAGAGGAGGGCAAGAAAGAGACCGAGGGTGCCCACGAACGTGGCCCAGTCCCAAATCGTCCCGCTATACATGCCCCATGACGATGGCAGAAAGTCGCGGTGCAGGCTGGTGATGACAATGACATAACGCTCCAGCCACATGCCGATATTGACAATGAGGGCGATGACGAAAAGCGTAGGGATATTCGTTCTGAAGCGCTTCAACCACAAGCCTTGTGGGACGACGACGTTGCAGAAGATCAATGCCCAGAACATTGGCGCGTACGGCCCTAACGCGCGATTCAGCATCATGTAGCCTTCGTAAGGGCTCCCGCTGTACCACGACATGAACGCTTCCATCAGATAGCCGTAGGCAACGATCATCCCGGTGGCGAGCAGAACCTTTCCCATGTTCTCGAGATGGCGCATGGTAACGAAGTCTTCTAGTCCATAGGCTGCGCGCAAGGGAATCGCCAGGGTCAAAACCATAGCGAAACCGGAATAGATTGCGCCTGCTACAAAATAGGGGGGGAAAATGGTCGAATGCCAACCTGGAAGAAGCGCCACGGCAAAATCAAAACTCACCACGGTATGCACAGAGACGACCAATGGTGTCGCCAGCCCCGCGAGCAAGAGATAGGCAACTTCGTAGCGATACCAGTGTCGCGCAGAGCCACGCCATCCCATCGCCAAGATGCCATAGACGATCCGACCCACACGACTGGAGGAGCGGTCCCGTAATGTGGCAAGGTCAGGGATCAAGCCTAAGAACCAAAAAAGCAGCGAGACGGTGAAATAGGTTGAGACAGCGAATACGTCCCAGACAAGTGGGCTGCGAAACTGAGGTTGGATTCCCATGGTGTTGGGATACGGGAACAGCCAGTAGAAAAACCACGGCCGTCCGAGATGCAGGAGAGGATAGAGTCCGGCACAGGCAACCGCAAACAGGGTCATCGCTTCAGCGAAGCGGTTGATTGACGTCCGCCACTCCTGACGGAGTAAGAGGAGGATGGCCGAGATCAGCGTTCCGGCGTGACCGATGCCAATCCACCAAACAAAGTTGACAATCGCAAATCCCCAAGCGACGGGGACATTGACCCCCCAGATGCCGATACCGGCAGTGAGTAAGTAGCTCGTCGCGAACAGGAGGAGCATCACAAGCAGGAAGGAGACTCCGAAGCCAACAAACCAGCCCCAGGTTGTCTTCCGCGTCTGGACAATTTCGCTGATCTTGTCGGTGATCGATGCAAAGGTGTATCCCGACTTGATCACTGGCGGAGGACGGAGCTGATCTATTGTTTCATGACTTGCTTCACCGAGCGAGTCAGGTGGATGTTCTGGCTGCATTTCTTCTGTCTTTCAGAGAAACTTCACAGGGATATGTCGATGAAAGTTACGTTTCCTCGATCTCCTTGTTTGGATTCCAAATCGCCGCGAGATAGGTCGTGCGCGGTTGGGTGTTGAGTTCCGCCAGCACCCCGTAATTGCGTGGCTCAGCCTTGAGTTGCGACACCCGGCTCTTCGGATCGTTGATATTGCCGAAGACAATTGCCTGAGCTGGACATGCGGCCTGACAAGCAGTGACTACCTCACCATCACGGATTTGTCGTCCTTCCTTTTCTGCTTCAATACGGGCGCGGCTGATCCGCTGGGTACAGTAGGTACATTTTTCCATAACCCCCCGGCTGCGGACCGTCACGTCGGGGTTCCTCGGCAATTTGAGACTTGGCGTATCCCAATCCGCATACTGAAAAAAATTGAAGCGCCGCACCTTATAGGGGCAATTGTTTGAGCAATATCGGGTTCCGACACAGCGGTTGTAGACCATGTCGTTCAGTCCTTCAGCGCTGTGCACTGTCGCATTCACTGGACAGACCAACTCACACGGCGCTTTCTCACAGTGCATGCACAGCATGGGTTGATAATAAGTTTCCGGATTCTCACTCTTGCCTTTGTAGTACGTATCGATGCGTAACCAATGCATTTCTCGCCCGTGCATGACCTCCGTCTTGCCCACAAGAGGAATATTATTCTCAGCTTGGCAGGCGACTACACAGGCATTGCAGCCGATGCAGGCTGTCATGTCGATCGCCATACCCCAGGCGTATCCTGGGTACTCCTCCTCCGGATACAGAGAAGAATTCTGCCATGGTTCGTGCTTCTCTTGGGCAAACTCTGGCTGCTGGCGGTAGTCCTCAAGCGTTGCAGAGCGAGCGATGGTGCGCCCTTCCAGGTGGTGGTGGAACTGCGTGCAGGCGAGCGGATAGCGCTCATCCGTCTTGCGCAGGACCAGATCGCGGCCAAACCAGAGGGTGTCGGACCTACGGAGGACATACGCGTTGAAGCCTATGCCAGTGCTCACTCTCCCAGAGCGCGTCCGTCCGTATCCAAGATGCACAGTCACACACTCGTCTGCCTGCCCAGGTAAAATCCAGATTGGCGCACGAATCGTCCGTCCGCGATACTCCAATTCGACGACGTCAGTATGGATTGTTCCATGCTCGCCGCCTCGCCAACCAGTTTCGTAGGAAAGGCCGAGACGTTGAGCCGTCGCTGGACTGACAAGAACAGCATTATCCCACGTGAGTTTTGTCAGCGGTTTCGGGAGCTCTTGTAACCAACCGTTATTTGCAAAGCGGCCGTCGAAGATAGTCGGATCGGGACGGAAGACAATTTCTAGGGAAGAGTCCGAGGTCCGGGGTCCGGAGTCCAAAGTCATCCAGTCGGTTTTCAAAGTGAGCTGTTTTGGAGATGAGGCGGTGCCAGCGATGAATCCCTCGTGTAGAGCGGTACGCCAGAACTGCTCGAAGCTCTGGCTTGCAACCGTCGGCACCTTGCCGGAGGAATATTGATGCTGCCAGTACTCACGAACAAGGTCGTAGCCTGAACGATCGGATTGATCAGTCAACGCCGCGAGGATCTCGTGCACGGACTTCCCATTGTACAGGGGCGCAATCAGCGGCTGGATGATCGAAACCGTGCCCTCGTATGCACGGATGTCACTCCACGATTCGAGGTAATGCGCCTCGGGGATATGCCAGTGACACAAGGCAGAGGTCTCATCCTCGTACAGATTGAGATGGACACGCAGCTTCACCTGAGCCAGATGGTCGCCGAATTGCAAATCAACTGGCGCCGTGTAGACCGGATTGCCACCGAGAATCACCAGCAGGTCAACCCGTCCAGCAACCATATCGTCAACCAGCTCACGCAGTGACTCTAAGTGATCCACAGGATTCGCTTCGATAGCATCAGTGTAGATAACCGTTGTGCCTACGTTGCCCAAAGCGTGGTTCATCGCATGCGCCAGAGCATGAACGATTGGTGGCTGCTGTTCACCAGCAATGATAAGACTCGTGCCTTGATGTTGCTGTAGGTCTCTGACTACGGCATCAATCCACTTTTGGTGTGTTGGCGGGACTCCGGACTCCGGACTCCGGACTCCGGACACACCGAGTGCTGCTGCCACAGTACGGGCGAAGGCTTCAATTTCGCTTGCTCGTAGAGGTAAACGATGATCCGCGGCTGCTCCTGTCACGGAAGGAGAGCTTTCGACCGCATAGAGCCGGTTCATTTCATAGTGCTCTGCCACGACTCGTCGTCTCGCGGCAAAGTCATGAGAGTAACGCACACTGCCCGGAACGCAGGAGAGGAAATCTGCATCGAGTGCGAGAATCACGGCGGCTTTCTCGAAGTTGTAGATCGTATGCACCACTTCGCCGAAGGCTAAACGGGCGCCGGCTCGGACGTGATCACGTCCAACCGGCTCGTACTGATGCCACTTCGCTGACGGGAATTCAGTCAACAGCGCACCCAGTTGAAACGCGAGCGTAGGTGAGGTGACTGTTTCCGTGAGTATGCGCAGTCCCGCACCCTGCACGCTGCGCTGCGCCGTCAGCGCGTCGCGTAGCGCGGTGACAAAAGCGCTCCAGGGTTGGATATCGCCAAGGTGAGTCACCGTCTGCGAGCGCTCTGGATCATACAAAGTCAACACTGACGCTTGAGCGAAGACGTCAGTTGCGCCGAGACTTGCGGGGTGTTGTGGATTCCCCTCAACTTTCGTCGGACGCCCCATGTGACTCTCGACTAAGAGCCCGGTGGCAAATCCACGCAGGGGCATTGCGGTAGCAAAAAACAACGGCTTGCCGGGCACGATTTGCTCTGGCGCCCGCACGTAGGGCACAATGGTCTCAGTCGGCCGAGAGGTGCAAGCGTTCAAGCCGGCAAGCGCCAGCGAAGCTCCCATGAGCTGTAAAAACTGGCGCCGGCTCACCGGATTGTGCCATTCCGCCAGTCGCGGAAAGTCACGATGTAGGAGCTCTTTAAACTCCTTGGTTTCGGCTAGTTCTTCGAGACTACGCCAATACCGCTCCTTCGGAGAGTCCTGAGTGCTGAGTGCTGAGTGCTGAGTCTCGGACTTGAGGAATTGGGGGTTGGGAGTTAGGGGTTGGAATTTCTTCATTCCACCTTCTCGATTCTGGCTTGGGTGCGCTGTCTTATCCCTTATGCCTCATGACTCAGTACTCAGGACTACCTATCGGTGGCACATGTCGCAGCTGGTCAAAACCGCTGCGCTCCGGATGCGATACTCTTTGACCAACTGGCGTCCGAGGGTAAGCTGGTCGATTGGCGGTTCCCAATCCATGCGGAAGACATACTCACGGGGGCGCAGGAAACGTTCCGGTTGCCGGTGACACTCGAGACACCATTCCATCAGCAAGGAGCGTTCCTGCCACATTAAGGGCATACGATCAACGCGTCCGTGACAGGTGACGCAGCCGACGCCTTTGTGTACGTGGATGCTGTGGTTGAAGTATACGAAGTCCGCCAGGTTGTGAACTCGTATCCAGGTAATCGGCTTGCCGGTCCGCCAGCTCTCGCGGACGGGCTCGAGATATGGACTATTTGCCCAGATTTGCGAGTGACAATTCATGCACGTCTGGGTCGGGGGGATGCCAGCAAAGGAAGAGTCCTCTACAGAGGTGTGGCAGTAACGACAATCAATCCCGAGCCCGCTGACGTGGTGCTCATGACTAAACTGTACGGGTTGTACACGAGCGACGTGTGCTTGAGTGCCGTAGTCTGAGCGATTGAGTGCTCCGCCGACCCAAGCCAGAACGGCAATGATGAAGACGGCACCGAAGATGGTCAGTCTAGAGATCGTGTTGGTACTTGGATGAAAAATCTGTGGCATCACTTCACTCCGTTTGGGAGTGAGCCAGCTTGGTCTTTTGTCAGGACGCTACTTCCTGCGTTATCCCCACCGCCGACCATTTTCCTTTTTTCTTGCCGGCGAGCCAAGATCCCCCAAGCACCCCGATAGCTACTGCAAAATATATTCCTTGATTAAGAGGAAGCCGCGGGCTTGCTTAGACACACCGTCGAAGTAGAGCTAAAATTGTAGGGAATTGCTCCACAGAAGGAGTGGAACGTGAGTAAGGATAGTGTGAGTCGGATCCCGGACATTCTCCGCAGGTACGAGCGGGAACTGCTGGCAGATTGGGTGGAAAAGAAAGATCGAGGGCACGGTTTCGCAGGAGGGTAGACGGCCACTAGCTGAGCCTAGCCGACCGTACTTGCCGATACGATGCAACTCGGGCAAGTTCTACAGAATCTACTCGGCAACGCGATAAAGTTCTGTGGAGAACGGCCCTCACGTGTCCACATGCCCGCGAACCTAGAGGGTCAGTACTGGGTTTAGGATGCAGGATCAACGGAAGAGATGATACACGACGAACTGCAGACACTGTTGTTAGTTGAAGACAATCCCGGAGACGCGCGCGTGATACGCGAAGCCCTTACGGCCGTGCACTCCGTGCAGTTTACCTTCGTGCATGTCGAGCGGCTGAGTGATGCTCTCGCCCGGTTGGGGGAAGAGCAGTTTGCCGTGGTCTTATTAGATCTCTCGCTGCCTGATAGCTGGGGGTTTGACACCATTAGGCAGGTGCAGGCGTGTGCCCCCCAGGTGCCGGTCGTGGTGTTGACCGGACTCAACGATGAAGAATTTGCTATTAAAGCTGTCCAGGAGGGCGCGCAGGATTATCTGATCAAGGGACAATTCGAGCCCCGCTCGCTGATCCGGACTCTCCGTTATGCCATCGAGCGACAGCGCTTACGGCAGGAACTGCGGGTGAGTGAAGAACGCTATCGGAATCTCTTTGAGAATGCCAGTGATGCGATCGTATCCTTTACCCCAGCGGGCAATATTACCGATGTGAACCGCGGGCTCGAAGTGATGCTGGGATGGTCGCGAGATGAACTTATCGAACAGCATTACCGTAAAATCTTGACACCGGCCTCTGCCGTTGTGATGGAAGAGCGAGTCTCCCACCGAGCACTAGCTGGAGAACAGCCTGCTGAGCTTCCGGTTATAGTGGAGCTAGAGGCGGTCCGCAAGGATAATACTGTCGTGCCAATTGAAATCCGAGATAACATGCTCGATGGTCCGCAAGGACAGCCAATTGGCGTATTAGTGATGGCGCGCGATATTTCGGCACGAAAAGCCTTAGAGCGGCAACGTACAGAGTTTCTCGCCATGCTCACGCATGACATTAAGAACCCGCTCACCGCGCTCATGGGGTATACGGATTATCTGTTTGAAGAGACTGGCAGGCGTGATGCTACGAAACGTGATGAGGCGCTGCAGTGGATCAAAAGCAGCGCCTTCACTATCCTCTCTCTGGTGAACAACTACCTCGACCTCTCACGTATAGAGGATCAGCAACTCACCCTGACCAAGGAGCCTGTGAGCCTCAATGATCTTCTGAGTCGGATTGGCCGGCAGTATGCCGGTGAGGCGCGGCATCGACAGATCACCCTCGAGTTGCAGCTGCAGAAGAAGCCGCCGTGGGTCGAAGGTGACCCCCTCGCGCTCGAGCGAATCTTCGCGAACCTCGTCTATAATGCCCTCAAGTTTACGCCTAAACAGGGGCAAGTCACCATCGGTTCAGCTTCACAGCATGGAGAAGTGGTCGTGACGGTGGCTGATACAGGACCGGGAATTCCGACCGAAGAGATCCCGATGCTGTTCGGTAAATATCGGCGGGCGACTGGCGCTCGACGGAAGGACGGCACGGGACTGGGGCTCTTTATCGTCAAGACCTTGGTGGAAGCGCACAACGGGAGGATCGAGGTTGACAGCAAAGCTGGTTCTGGCACCCGCTTCCGCGTCCTCCTCTCGCTGAAGGCCCGCTAATTTACGCCTCGTTCTCTGATGTTATTTCCGTTCGTCCTGGGCGTAGCCGAGGCAGCTTTGCAGTTGCCTTACCAAGCTTGTTCACCCCCTTCGACTGGGCTCAGGACAGGCTTCGACAGGCTCAGGGTGAACGGAATAGACTAGAGCGCTTTTCCTTTGCATGTACGGAAACCCGTGCGTGGCGCACGCCCCCCACCTCTGACTAAATCGAACCGCAAAAGATTTGTACACTACCTTGACTGCTTGCGCATCTTCCGCCGGGTGATCAATCACCCGGCTACCATCGAGCGCCCCCTCCGGGGGCTTGAGCCAGCTTGAGCTGGCGTGATGATAGTAGCCCGACCATTCATGGTCGGGCGCAGCTTTTGCGGGAATGACGTCACGCCCGCGTAGGCGGGCATCCAGGGCTGGGGTTGCGGGTGGGACTACCCGTACACTCATGGGTAAGTTGCTCTAACCGTCGAGCAAAACCCGTTCGTGCTGAACCTGTCGAAGCACGAACAATATTTGAGCCTCGATAAACACATCTGCAAATTGCTCTAGACGAACGCCTACTGACCCTGTCCCGTACCACCCTTCCCGCCTGGCGTTTTTTTCTTCGCGTGCCCACGCGGCGGAAGTTGCTGTTGCCGATGTTCTTCCTCTATGGGCGGGCGATTGGAGATGCCGGCTGCCGCGGTGTGCTTGATCTGGGCCTGACCCGTAGCCGGTCTCTTATCCCCTACACGCTGTGGTGGTCGATTAGCCATGGTGTTTTCCCTCACGTCTTCTCATTGATCGCCGCGGTCCAGTGGTCGATTTCTTCCTTCGTCATTGTGCCTTTTGGCAGGAGTCGCGCATCCTGATACCCTCGGCGGATGATATCAATGAGATACTGCGTCCGAGAAAGCAGAGTGCCTTGACACAGTCGCTCCTCCGCCGGAGCCTCGTGCAGCTCCTGCTGGAGACGATAGAGTAAGTCCTGCATCACCCCCTCTGGAACCTGCGTGCGCTCAGCAGGATAGATAAAGCCGAAGAGCACGAGATGGCTGAGCAGCACGCGCCAGTGGTCGCCAAAGCGTCGCAGCAAACGCGGCCAGGCCATTTGTGCACTGCACGCATACAGCAAGTGCGCGATATCGGCGCCATCATAGCGCTCGCGTTCTTCGACGAACGCTTTTGACCAGATTAACTCTTCCGGCGGGCAGAGTCGCACGGGAACCTCCAAAACCTCATCGTCGATTGCATATTCAAACCACTCGTCATCGACGGGGCAGACACCATTCCCCGAATTGAAAATGACGTCGATGAAGTGCTCACCACAGAAGGCTTTCCCCAGCCAGTGCGGAAACGTGAGATCGGTGCGATACCCTGCCGTGGAAAGTGCCTGGAGCACGCGGTCACAATCGCGGGGGAACACGAAGATGTCAAAGTCCTTCGAGCGACGAACGATCTCCGTGTATCGCTCAAAAGCGTGGGCGCCACCGACCAGAAACGGAATGTGATGTTCGCTTAAAGTGACCAATCCTCGACGGTAAAACGCCTGGGCCGCAGGTTCAGTCGTATCGTGACGGGAAGTAAAGGACAGCGGTGAGGGTGTGGTCATAACGATCGTTGGGTCGTCGGCAGCGCAGGTGAAGAAACTGAAGCCTCCATGCCCCTGGGGATCTCTACCAGGCGAAACGGCGGACGATCAGGAAAGGCCCGCTGCAGCAGCGGCATGGCGACGTTGTAGACTGGCGCTCCTGCTCTGGTCTGTCCCTCGGGGGAGCCACGATGGGCATGGCCATGAAAGACCACTGTGACCGGATACCGATTCAGCGGTTCCTCAAGGCGGCTGGAGCCCAGAAAAGCAAAGATCTCGATTGGTTCTCCTTCAACCGTCGCTTGCACTGGAGAATAGTGAAGGATGGCAATACGGTGTGCCGTCCGCAGCTTTGCGAGCGCTGATTCTAACTTGAGCGATTCATTCACCGCCTCGTGTACGACCCGCTTGAGCGTTTCCTCTCCCCAGGCTTGCAGAGCATGCTCGCCGAAGCCGCCAGCGAATCCTTTGACTCCGGCAAAGCCAATACCATGCACTTCGTGGGCCTCCCCATCGAGCACGAGAATCCCGGCATCAGTAAAGATGAGTTGGACCTCATCCTGCTTGCCAGACTCGTATTCATGATTGCCGAGGACCGCGAGAATGGGGATTTTTACGGCAGTCGTCAGCTCCTTGGCGAAAAGGCATGCCTCTTCTGGAGAGCCATAGTCAATAATATCGCCGCACAGGAGAAGAACGTCCGCACTTTCGGTGATCTGGGAACACAGGGGCTGGAGAGTCCCGTGTGAGACCCGCGTGTAGTGGATATCGCCGATCGCCGCCAGACGCACTGTCGCCCTCCTGCTGTCCATTTCCACCGCTATTCCTCGCTCCCCAGAAAGCGGACACAACTATTCCTGCTCTTGGGAACGGTCCAGTTCCTCACGCTGGCGGTCGATGACGCGTCGCTGCTCCTGGATCGTTTGCTCTTGAGCCGCAATCTCCGCGTCTCGCGATTGTATCTGGTCGCCGGCCACTGCTCCGCCAGCGGCGCCCAGGGCACCACCGATTGCTGCCCCGGCGCCTGGCGCACCGACCGTCGCACCGAGCACCGTGCCGGTGGCCGCACCAATCCCACCACCGGCAAGAGTGCTTTTCTCCCGTGTCGTTAAGGGTTGTGAGCATGCGGCAGCCAGCAGCAACACACTCAGCAGTATTGTTTGAGCGCTCTTTTGCCAGGCATAACGAGAAATCATCTCGTACTCCTTTCTAAAGGAAAGTTAGAGACGATATAGTCCAGAGCAAAAACGAGACCATTGACAGGAAGATTGAGCGTCCATGATCCCTGCGCCTTGCCAGCAGTCGAGTAACACGTTGCTGAGAAGCGTGACGATCGCACTATTGGTTTCGCACTCGGGCGCAAAATTTGGCAAGGAGTACAATCTGCAGCTGTCAGCAAAAGTCCACATACTTCGTGACAGAATCTCTACAGGAAAGACGTCAACCAACAGTATTTCTCATGAATCCTTCAGCCCGTTGGCTTTCTGGCACAAGGGTTGCTCTCTCGTAGAAAGCAACCCCCAACGCTCAAAGAAAGGAGAGCACTCTATGCCGAGCTGGGCTGCTATCTTCCTCGTCGTCGCACTGATTGCTGGACTGCTCGGATTTACCGGTGTTGCTGGCACCGCCAGTAATATCGCTTCGATTCTCTTTGTAATTTTTTTGGTTGCTTTTGCGATCAGCTTACTGGTGGGGCGACGCGGACCAGTAGTCTGAAGCTGGGTGGAGACTGTTGGCGGCCAAGGAAAGTCAGCCCTCCGCCCGCAATGATTTTACATTGTTTCTTATCGCCAGAAGACGAGACACTATAAGGGCGAAGATCTAGTTGTCCCAGGGGAGGATTCGAGCTCCGCGGCGAGGACAAACAGTCACCGTCCTAAGGCGTGACAATGAGTGAGGCCTCCTCAGGTACTCGCAAAGGCGATCTTGGTTATGCTGCCGCTGTCATTGCCCCCGCCATTGGTATGGGGGGAGCGGCAGCCCTCCTGTATTACTTAATTGACATCCTGCTCGTCCTTTTTCTCGGGATTGTGGTCGCGGCGGCCCTGCAGCCTGGACATGTGCAGCTCTCGCGCTGGGGCGTGCCCAAGGGGCTTGCCGTACTGCTGATTTATCTCCTCTTTATTGTCAGCATTACTCTCATCAAGGAGTAGGAGAATTCACTATGAACCCATATACGCAGCTGAAACAAGTTGTCACGGTAATCCTTACCGTCCTCGTTCTCGCCGGCGGAACGGTGGGACTGGCAGGATGTGAGCGTGAAGGACCGGCTGAGCGTTTGGGAAAGGATATCGATCGAACGGCTGAAAATTTACGAGAAACCTTTCACCGCCCCGGTCCGGCCGAAAAAGCGGGTAAGGAGATTGATCGCTCGGCCGAGGAGGCGCGGGAGAGGGCCAATCGTGCGGCTGACGAGTTCACCCGCTAGCAATAGCTCGGGTAGAATATCCATTCTACTTTTGCGGCACTGCCACGATCATATACGACCATGCACACTCCTGCCCACGATGATGATGTAATCTGAACTGCGCGTAGAGAACAGACTGACCATTGGGGAGCTGAGATTTCCAGACCTTACTAGGGACAAGTCGCTCTCCAGTGTCAGGGCAGGTAATAAGGACAGGTTCTAGTCCATTCATAACTATCGACCTACTGTCACTCACTCAAGGTGGTTTCTACATTGGGCTCTGCTCATACCTCAAGTCTCTATGGCGCAATGTATGTGCCAATCGCTGCAGAGAGCATGGATTTGCGGCAGGCCTGAACTGTTACGATGGAACGGCTCTTCGCTTCGTCGAAGAGCCAGAAAAAAGGTCAGCCGAGCTGACTCGTATCCTCCGCGAAGTTGAGGGCTAGCGGCCAACCTCAGCCCGCTTACCATGTGCCCTCCACGAGTTGAGAGGCCATCGACCACATACCTCAGCCCGTTTCCTGTTCGCGTTAATAAAAATCTACAAGTTGTGTGATGGAATACCTACATAGGGGGCTCTTCAAGAGAAATTCAGCTGAATAATCCCTCTTCTTCCTTTTTTCTCTCCTGGCATGGCTGTTGCTCATCAAGAGAGCAAAATTGAGAACCGCAGGTTCTAGGTGCAAGTCAATTCTATTCTTTAGTAGCAGTTGGTAGCACAAGGAATTTCACACTCCAAAGGAGGAATGTATGAAAACACTCGCAGTCCTCACATCCATTGCCTTCGTCGGCCTTATCGGTTGCACCGATAACCAACCAGTAGATAGGACAGGGCAAGCCCCCTCGCCAGAGTCAACTCCCAGCGAGGAGAGGACGACGCAGACCGCTCCGAGCCCTGGAACCTCAACAGCGGCGGAACCTGCTGAGATGGACGACGCTGATCGCGCGCTCGCCCAGCAAGTGGAGGACGCGTTGCAGC
>CAZAYE010000002.1:5801-21087 GCA_964489255.1 uncultured Enterobacteriaceae bacterium | reverse complement strand
AATGCCGACGCGATACCCAAAGCAATGCCAAGCGTGGCTCCCAGTGCGAGCAAAAAGAGCGCACGTCGATCAGGCCGAGTGGAGGGTCCCTCTGTCATTCACCCCCCACGTAATCCACATAGATCGGCGACGACCATGCCCGGTGACCCACCATTCCTAAGCACTCGTCGGTTTCCTCGGTTCGGTAGTCTCCGTAACACGGCGTCACGTCGATCGCCTTGCCCTTCTCATCGAACGTCGTGCGCAGGTTCTTCCCGTTCACTGTCGGGGTCTCTTCCTCGACCGCGCGGACGTAGTAAACGGCATCACGAGAAAAGTCCGGATCGTCGAATTCTACGCTACATCCCGCACGGTTGCGTTCACATTTGAAGACCTTCCAGTCATCCTCGATCAGGGTGTCAACCGACTCACCCGAACTGTTCTGCGGGCGAATGCGAACGACCTCGATACGGTCGATGTAGTACCGCTCATCTGAGGGGTTATAACATTCGCCTGAAGCGAGCTTATGCAGTCGCTTCTCAGCCAGTGCTTTTTTGACCCAGTCGGGGCAGCCGGGACGCTGCTTGAAGGAACCAACCGCACGCGCACGGAACTTCGGCGCCTGTTTCATGGTGGTCTCCGCTCCCATAGGAAGAACCACCTCTTTGCCATCCTTATCCTTGCCGTTCAGCAAGTCGAACCACAGCAGAATACGGGGACCACTGGTGCCATACACCTCTTTGCGCTTCAGCGCCTCCCAGATTGCCTCACGATTGCGTCCCGTGGCATGGACTGCCACCAGACCACCCAGGGTCCAGAAGGAGGACAGACGCTCGAATTCGGCCACGCCGAGCATACCCGCCGGAATATTTTCAATGGAAACAGATTGCGCCGCCGGATAGGCTTTTTTGCCGAAGAGGAGCTCGCGCCAATATTCGCTGCGCTCGCCAAAAGCCTCAGTCGCCTGCTGACGGTCATACTGCTTAAATCCAGTGCCGGGGCGTGACGAGTGATTGTCGGTCGAGGAGATGAAGCCCCACTTATAGCGGAGCGGCTCTTGCGGGTCATCAAAGTTGCGAATCGCCAGGCCGTATTGGGCTGACTTCAGCGGGCGGTAATTGAAAGCCGGCAAGAACATGTCTCGCGCCTGACCGGCATCGAGCCATTCCTCCGCCTCTGTGCCGGGGATTGTCCGCCAACCAGCGATAGTGTCCACTGCGACAAAGTTCTGCCGGGCTTCAGTCGCACGCTTGTCACATTCGGTATCACTCAGGCCGGTGGCTTTGCAGCGTTTACGAACGATCTCCCCCGCCTGCCAGCACGCCGGCAGGTAGTTCGTCTGCGGCTCAGGGCAGTACGCCTTATCCGCGGCGTCGAACTTCCGCGGGCGAAAATCGCTATAGTTTTCCGAATTGCCATGACCGGAGTAAACCTCGATAAGGTTCATCTTCTCCGGGTCATGCTGTTTCTTGACCAGTTGCGAGTCCCAGGACGAGTCCGGCGGCGTGTAGATGCCCCAGGTGCTGCCGTGGGGAACCACTATCGTGTCAAAGCCCCACTCATTAAGCCTCCTGAACAACTCGGCCGGGTCCGCCGCGGTCTCGAAGCAATCCGTAGGCAACTCTCGGGTGTTGACTCCCGGCTGGCAGTTGGGTGTGGTGCCCATCTCCTCCACAAATTTATCAAAGGCTTCGTAATAGGAACGATTGGTGATATCAGCATCCCTCAGCCTCGGGGGAAGCCGACCAAACTGCCCGCGCAAGGTATCTGTGGCTTGACCAGCAGCGCCGATAGGCCGTACAGGAATCTTGTCTGGAGCGGTATCGCGGAAGAAAACGTTGTGGTGGCCGTAGTGATCCTTCGCGGTCACTCCCATCTGCGTCCACTCCCAGCCGACGAACGCGACCAAGTCTGGGTTGTGAGGATCACCCGCCACCGCATTGCACTGACGAATAGCCTCGACCGAGTCTTTCCAGTGCTGTGGGGTGTAGGATTCGGCGTGGTCGGTAATCCAATAGAAGTCGAGCTGCGAGATGTAACGTGCGTAGTCGCAGGCATCAGCCGGCGGAAACGCGCCGCGCGAGCCTTGCATGAGCGGCAAACTGAACCGGAAGGCATCGACCGAGTACGTTGAATGCACGTGCATGTCGCCGAACAGGATCTGCTTGGGACTGTCGATGTCGAGCTTTTGCCTGGCATCGCGCTGCTCCGCGGCCCGCGCATCCACCGCCGCTTGCGGCGTCCTGGTCTGACTGACCTTTCCCGGCTCGAAAGGGTTCCCTTGCCAATACCCTTGAGGATCGGGGATATAACCTGGACGGGCGCGATCCGCCGAGGTCTCCTCCGCTGCTAGCACAACCCCGGAAGACAACGCGGTCAACAGCACGGAGAAGAGAGCGGTCGCTGTCACCATAATACTGCGCTGACCCATGAGTTTTCCCTCCTTCTTCCTGTGCATCCCTGGTCGCCTCTTACGGTCCCCCACTAGACTCGGCCTGCGTAACAATATCCAGCCACGGCGCCTTTGGCGACAGGACGATCGTGGCTTCCTGGCGAAGACGGTCGAGCTCGTGCTGTAAGGCTTCATCCCGCCTGCGGCGCAAGTACTCCGCCCTCACCTCTTGCTTGACCGCCTCATAAGGCTGGACCTGCTCCGGGCGCTGCTCCACCAGGCGCAGAATGTGATAGCCGGCTGATGATTGCAAGGGAGGCGAAATTTCTCCGGTTCTCAGAGCCAGAACTGTCTGAGTAAGCGCCGGGCCAAGATGGCGCAGCAGGACATGGGCCGGCACGAGCGCATCAGGGACAGGGAGACTGTCTTCATTCCCATACTGTGCGCGGGCTTCCGTAAAACTCAGGCCACGGGTTATGGCTGCCGATGCTTGTTCCGCTTGGGCCCCCGCTTTGCTGAGGTTGCCGTTTCCGTCACAGTAGATTTGCTGCACGTGCACCCGGGCTGGCACCGTGAAGACGGCTAGGTGAGAGTCATAGAAAGCGCGCAGGTCCTCTTCAGCGGGGTCCTGTGCCAGGGCTTTGGCGACGCTGGCATCGATCATCGCCATGGCGATCGCCTTGCGCACGGTGAGATCCGACTCAAGGAGCCCAATCTCGACTCCGCGTTGAATCAGCAGCTCCTGATCGATAAGGCGCTGCAGCGTCTCTAGACGCTGCGCCTGTGTTGCCGGCGTATCACCGGCAATACGCTCGAAGGCGAACTCCACGTCTTGCGAGGTAATCGCCTTACCGTTGACTCGAGCGAGAACGTTTCCTGAAAAATCATTGCCAGTGGGGACGAGCGCCCCAGCCGTGGCTAATAAGACGCCAACCGCGGTCCCAACGCTTAACCCGATGCGCGCAGGCCGCTGTATGCGCATACGATACTCCTCGAACTCAGAAAATGCACGGTTCATCGAGAGGGCCGACCGAACAACGGAATTTTCTTCTGCCTCGTATCTTTATGCCTCCGCCTGAATTCGCGAATCGGGCTCACGCGGGCGCGAGGGGCACCAGGGCATTAATCTCGGCGAGTTCTGCCGCCGACAGTTTCCAGTTCGCCGCTACAGCATTCGCGCGCACCTGCTCGGGCAGCGTTGCGCCAGCGATGACTGAAACGACACAAGGCTGGGCCGCCAACCAGGACACTGCCAATTCGAGGAGCGTATGTTCATGTTGCCCGGCGAAGGTTTGGAGCGCCTCAATCTTGGTAAAGTTTTTATCGCTGGCCAAACCCTGGGCGAACTTGAAGGCAGCCAGGCGCGTCCCTGCCGCGAATCCCTCGCCCCGCCGATATTTCCCCGTCAGCATCCCGCTGGCCAGCGGGAAGTACGGCAGTTGCCCCAGCCCATGTTGCTCACAGGCAGGGATTACGTCTCGTTCAGCCCTACGATTCAGCAAGCTCCATTCGTTTTGGGCGGTAATGAACTGCACGAACCGGCGCGCTTGGGTTGTCGCCTCCGCGATCTGCGCGCCCGAGAAGTTCGAGCAGCCCACCACCCGGACTTTGCCCTGGCGCACCAGGTCGTCCAAAGCCGCCAGAGTCTCCTCGATCGGCGTGGTCGGATCGGGATAGTGCATCTGATAGAGATCGATCCACTCGGTGCGCAACCGCCGCAGACTGGCCTCCAGACAGCCCATGATGTATGCCCGCGTCCCCCACCGCTCACCGCTCTTTCCATGCATCGCCACACCGCCAAATTTCGTGGCCAGCACGATCTCTTTACGCCGCGGACCGAGCACCTGGCCAATGAAGTCCTCGGACTGGCCGTTGCCATACATGTCCGCAGTGTCGAAGAAAGTAATGCCGGCATCGAGAGCAGCATTAATCACGGCGCGACTCGCCGCCAGGTCAATTCTCATGCCAAAGTTATTACAGCCGAGGCCGACAAGGCTTGCCTCAAGTCCCGAGGTCCCGAGCGGACGCTTCTCCATGCTGAGTGTCCCCCTTTGAGCAGCGTTATTTACAAACCGGCCAAAGCTAACACGTTCACCGCTTCAATTCGATGGGGAAGCGTCTCCTACGGGAACCGGCGCAGTAGGATCGATCAACCCCAACTGTTTAAGTTCTGCCCAGAAATCAGCCGGAATCTTTTGTTGAAAATGGGCGATATTCGCCTGCAACTCTGCCACCGAGCGCGCGCCGGGAATAATGGAGGTCACCGCAGGATGTCCAAAGGGGAATTGCAGGGCAGCCGCCTGGAGCGCAACCCCATGCCGGGCGCAGACGGCTTCGATTTGGCGTACCCACGCCAGCGTCCGTGGCGGAGCCGGTTGATAATTGTAATATGCGCCTGCAACCGCGCCCGTCGCTAAAATCCCTGAATTGTACGGTCCACCGATGATGACACTGATTTTTTTCTTCTCACACAATGGCAAAAACTTGTTCATCGGTTCCTGCTCGAGCAGCGTATAGCGTCCCGCCAACAGGAAACAGTCAAAATCACCAGCCTGGGCGAAATCACCGAGCATTTGCCACTGATTCATCCCTACCCCGATGGCTTTGACTACTCCTTGGCGACGTAGGTCGTCGAGAATAGGGTAGGCGTTCTTCATCGCCTCGTCGAAGTGGCTGACTTCATAGGGATCACGCCCGGGTTGGATGCTGATCGCTTCGTCGGGGTCATGCATCAGTAGGATATCGATGCGGTCAGTATTCAGACGTTTCAGACTCTCCTCAATTGAACGCAAAATGGCGTCGCGCGAATAATCAATCACTCCCCGAAAAGGCAACGCCTTGTCAAAAATATCTATCACTTGCGGCTGCCCAGGCTCAAGCGGAACCAGCGCCCAGCCGACCTTGGTTGAGATCACCACCTGATCGCGCGGATAGCGGGCAATAGCCTTGCCCAAACGCAGTTCACTCAGACCAGAGCCGTAGAGCGGCGCGGTATCGAAATAGCGCATCCCAGCCTCATAAGCGGCACTGACCGTATCGAGAGCCGCTTGTTCTTCCACGGCGCTGTAGATATTGCCGAGCGCCGTGCCGCCTAAGCCGAATTGGGTGACTTGGAGTGAGGTTGTCCCAATCCGCCGCAGTTGATTCGGTTGCATCTGTCACTTCCTTTCTATCTCTGATCCTGTCTTCACACATCTCGTTAGCTGGCGAGAGCGAAGACCCAGAGAACACCCCCCTGGGGAACAAAAGTCTTGGAGCCGAACGCCTGATCGAGCAGATCTTGCTTGCGTTGGGCATCGACACCCCATCCCGACTGGACGGCGATATATTGCACTCCATCGATTTGGTAAGCGGTGGGCACCCCAGTGACGCCAGAGTTCGTACGTTGCTGCCACAGAATCTTGCCAGTTTTTGCATCAAAGGCGCGAAAATAGCGGTCGTTAGTGCCTCCCATGAACACGAGCCCTCCACCAGTAGTCAGCACCGGACCCCAGTTGTGAGACTTGAACGTTGCCGTCCAGACTTTCTTGCCAGCGTTCAGGTCCCAGGCCTGAAGTTCGCCGATGTGATCCTTGGCGTCCGCAGAGGGGAGCAATTCGATAGCCGAGAAATCAACACCGATATAGAGTTGACCCGGTCGATACTCTTCCTGCTTCCCGGTTAAGGCGCCACACAAATTCTCATTCGCAGGAATGTAGAGATAACCGGTCTTCGGGTTGTACGCCGCCGGAGGCCAGTCCTTTCCGCCCCACACTGAGGGGCAGAATTCGGCCCGCCGGCCGACTCCGAAGATACGCCGTGGATCATACGTAGGCCGGCCAGTTTCGGGGTCCAGCTTGGTAAAAACGTTCTGACGAACGAAGGGTTCGGCGTGTACGTAGCTGATCTTGTTCGCGCTGCGCTCCAATAGCCAGAGATAGCCGTTGCGCGCGGCGTGCACTAACGCCTTGATTGACCGCCCGTTCCGCTGCACGTCCATCAGGATAGGCGCAGAAACTTCGTCCCAATCCCACGAGTCATTCCAGTGGTACTGATGGTACGCCTTAAGCGCGCCCGTGTCCGCGTCCAACGCAATAACCGAGTTGGCGTAGAGGTTATCCCCGCGACGCTCCTCACCTATGAAGGGACCGGGGTTGCCCGTTCCCCAATACGTAAGATTGAGCTGCGGGTCATAACTGCCAGTAATCCAGACCGGGACACCGCCAGTCTTCCAGGTCTCGTCCGGCCAGCTTTCGTTCCCTGCCTCGCCGGGTCCAGGCACCGTATAGGTCTTCCACACCGATTTCCCGGTCTCGGCGTCGAAGGCTTGCACGAACCCGCGAATACCAAGCTCGCCTCCGGACACACCGACCATGACTTTGCCGCGGGCCACCAGAGGGGCGAGGGTCATGTAGTATCCCGAGAGGTAATTCTCCACGACTTGGTCCCACACAACCTCACCGGTCCGAGCGTCCAGGGCCAGCAAGTGAGCATCAACCGTCGCCAGGTACACTTTGTCACCGTACAGCGCGACGCCTCGATTGGTTGGATGGAGTTGGAACAGATCCTCCGGCAGGTCTCGCCGATAACGCCAGAGTAAATCTCCTTTTTTCGCATCTAAGGCCAAAACCTGATTCTTGGGAGTCGTGATGAACATGACCCCATTATTGACGATCGGGGGGGACTGATGACCCTCATCCACACCGGTAGAAAACGTCCACACCGGAACGAGTTTTCCGACATTCTGGGTGTTAATCTGGTCGAGCGGACTGTATCCCCAACTGTCGTACGTCCTGCGATACATTAGCCAGTTTTCCGGCTCCGGGTGTAAGAGTCGCTGGTTGGTCACAGGTTGGTATGTCTTGAGTCCCTGGGCGGCCACCAGACTGGGGAGCAAGCCCACGATCACAACGGCTATGAATCTTTCCATTCTCCTCATCGCTGTCCCCTCACTTCTGCTCAGCGCCCACCCGACCTGAGAAAGGCCCTGCCACTGTTACTTTGCCATCCACCAGTCGGAGAGGCAGGGCCGCAAGCGGTCGAGGAGCAGGCCCACCCAGAACGCGGGCTCGATTCTTCGGGTCGAACATGGAAGCGTGACAGGGACAGACAAAGGATTTGACTTCGCTTTTCCATCCAATAACGTCACATCCTGTATGTGTACAGGCAGCCGAATAGCCGACTACGCCCTCGGCGGCAATCGTACGGGTGGGCTCGGACAATTCTTCTCGAGCGAAGCGAACTAAAAGAACCTGATTGAGCCGTGATCCATCTCGTATAGTCCGGGTTTGCGGCTCCATTGGATACGCCACAACTGGAGGGCCGCCCAGCGGCAAGTCCGGTGGTGCAATAGACTGCCCCTGGCGGTCTCCAAACGAAAACACCAGAAAATCACCCACTTGTGGTCGGGCTTTTCTTGGCTCATCGGTAGCACCGACGGCCAGACCGACGAACTGGAAACCCAGCCCCATACCGAGCACAGACTTCAGCAGAGTGCGGCGACTCAGGGCGCGATGGGCACTGCATTCCTTGACCACCTGGACGACTGGGGTCTTTTGAGGGCGATAGGGAGACCATGGCATGATCGTGGACTTCCTTCCGTGCGGCCTCTTCTATGGGCGAGGGTGAAAGAAGTCAATCCTGGCGGGCCATTTGCGCACGAAAAAAGCAAAAAGCGCCCTGAGAACTTGTAGGTTGGGCTGAGCCTGCGAAGCCCAACGTCTCTGCCTCATATTTGTTGGGCAACGCTGCGCTTTTGCCCGACCTACCAACTGCTTTCAATTGACAGCACAATTCGACGAAGCTACCCTAACCCCAGACAGGAGTATATCATGCGTCCACTACAATCAGCGGCAGCCGAGCAACCACCCCTGATGAGTTACGAAGAATTTCTGGAGTGGTGCGATGAGGATACACTGGCCGAATGGGTCGAAGGACGTGTGGTTATGACTTCTCCAGCCTCTAGCCGCCATCAAGCTTTGGCAGATTTCTTATTGACCGTGCTCAATATCTATACCCAACAGCGACAGCTTGGTCGTGTCATTAGCGCGCCTTTCCAAATGAAACTGAGCTCTACCTTCTCTGGTCGTGAACCAGACGTACTGTTCATCGCGCGGGAAAATCTAGACCGGCTTAGAGACACCTATCTGGAAGGACCGGCAGACCTCGTTATCGAAATTGTTTCGCAGGAGAGCCGCTTGCGAGATCGTGGAGAGAAACTGGCCGAGTACGAAATGGGTGGCGTGCGGGAGTACTGGATTCTTGATCCTGAACAACAACGGACGGATTTCCACGTGCTGGCAGTAGACGGGCGCTATGAGCGACGGCGAGTGGACGCACAAGGGGTCTATCACGCTGAGGTCGTTCTGGGCTTTTGGCTCAAGGAGGAATGGCTCTGGCAAGATCCACCTCCTAATGCACTTGCTGTGCTGCGCGAACTGGGAGTCCTGTGAGCGCCTGCCTCTCCCCTTCATTAAAGCGGAGTCTTATATAGTCGTTCGTGCGGGGCCTGTCGAAGTACGAACGGCGCTCTTGTTCGGATTCGTTCGCCACTTTACGAATCTGAAAAACGAAATGGGATCAGGAAGGGAGGTTCTATGGACTTAAGTCAACTCGGTATCATCACTTTTCTCGACGCCCTGAGCGGAACAGAAACTGGCCAGTTTGCCCGCAAAGTCGAACAGTTAGGCTATAGCGTATTGTGGATTCCTGACGCGATGGGCCGCGAGGTTTTTTCGCTGTCGTCACACCTGTTAAGTCAGACGGGCCGCTTAGTCATCGGCACCGGCGTCGTCATCGTCTACGCATACGAACCCATCGCCATAGCCAATGCCACCAGAACCCTCGGAGAACTCTTTGCAGATCGCTTCATTCTTGGCCTCGGCGTGAGCAACAGAGGAGCCAACGCCCGGCGTGGCATTGCGTACGAGAAACCGGTCAACTTCGTGCGCGAGTATCTGGCAAAGATGAAAGCGGCCCCGTATAACGCGCCAGCCCCGCACCACGAACCGCCGATCGTGCTCTCCGGTATGATGCCCAAGATGTTGCAATTAGCGGCCACAGAAACCCAGGGGACGCTGACCTACTTCACCACCACCGAACAAGTGGCGCGCATCCGTCAGGCACTGGGTCCGAACTCCTGGCTCTGTGCAATCCAAGCCGTGCTATTGGAAACCGACGCGACCAAAGCACGTGCCCTCGCCCGTCGCTACATGCAAACCTATTTGGCGATCGATCATTATGTCCACCGCCTGAGAGGCTTAGGATTCGGCGATGCAGACTTTGCCAATGGTGGCAGTGACCGGTTGGTGGATGTAATTGTGGCGTGGGGCAGCAAGGAAAAGCTCCAAGAACGGATTGCCGACCAGTTCAAAGCTGGCGCGACCCACGTCTCTATTCTTCCCTTAAATCCCGATGGCAAGTCGCTCCCCGACGAGCGCGTGATTGAAGCGCTCGCGCCACGGTGAGCCCTGTAAGTTGGGCCGAGCCCTTCGACACGCTCAGGGCAGGCTCTGCGAAGCCCAACGCCTCTGCCTCAAATCTGTTGGGCAACGCTGCGCTTTTGCCCAACCTCCCAACTACTCACATGCCGCGAAACGCTCAAGGTGATGGTCGGCATCGCCAAAGGTCTGCGCAATTGTGGTAAGACGCCGAAAGGTGTGGCTTATCTTTAGCTCTTCAGACATGCCCATCCCACCGTGAAGCTGTACCGACTCCTGGCTTACGTGCCGGCAGGCATCGGCAATCTTAATCTTCGCCGCCGATATGACCCGCCTGCGTTCAGCAGCATCAGCACTGTCAACCTTCACACAGGCAAGACAGGCCATTGATTTCGCCTGCTCGTAGCTAATCATCATGTCTACCATGCGGTGCTGTAACACCTGAAAGGTGCCGATCGGCACGCCAAATTGTTTGCGCGTCTTGAGGTACTCAAGAGTAGCGTCGTTCGCATACTTGATGGCGCCAACGGCTTCAGCGCACAGCAGCGCCGTCGCATAATCGATCACTTCCTCGATGAGCGGCAGGGCTTCGCCTTCTTTGCCGATAAGCGCGTTGGCCGGAACAGTGGTACCTGAGAATCGGATATCTGCCGCGCGCAAGTTATCTACTGTACGGTAGGTGCTCAGCGACACACCTGGCGCGTTGCGGTCAACCAGAAACAGACAGATACCCTCCGGATCGGTATCGCTCCCCGCAGTGCGAGCCGAAACGACCAGCTTGTCCGCGCAGGGACCGTGGAGAACTACGTACTTCTCGCCGTCGATCACGTACCCCTCTCTCAACTTTTTCGCTCGGACCGCTACATGCGCAAGGTTGTAGCGGGCGCCACGCTCGGTCTGGGCAAAGGCGAGTTTAAGCTTGCCCTCGATGAGTGCAGGCAGGATAGCCTTCTTCTGTGAAGTAGTTCCTCCACGCGCAATGAACTGGCCGCCTAAGCCGCCGGTCGCAAGGTACGGCTCGACCACGAGGCCCTCACCGACCGCCTCCATGATCGGCATAAGATCAACCGCACCGCCGCCGAAGCCGCCGTACTCACTCGCAAACGACAACCCCAGCAGGCCCATCTCGGCGAAGGTGGCCCAGACCTGTTCACTGTACCCAGCAGTGGACTCAATGATCGCTTTGCGTGCTTCGAAGGTATAGTTCTTCGCCAGGAAGTTCTTGAGGCTGTCGGCAAGGAGCTGTTGCTCTGCGGTGTAGTCGAAATTCACGTCCCTCTCCCGTTCTCACTCAGAGTATTTCACGAAAATATCGATCCCTCATTACTGTCATTCTGAGCGAAGCGAAGAATCTCAAGGTACGGGCAAATGCGAGACCCTTCGCTCCGCTCAGGGTGACAAGAGGAGACTTTAATAGTAACCACTAGAGACCAAGCGACATCTTGGCGATGATATTGCGCTGGATCTCGTTCGAGCCCGCGTAGATCGTAGTTTTGCGATAGTTACAGTAGCGCGACATCAGTGCTGCCGTGAACTGGTCAAACTCCATCACCTCGAGAGGTTTGACCGGCTGTGCCAACGGACCTACCGCTTCCACCATGAGTTCGGTGAGAGCCTGTTGGATCTCGGTGCCTTTGATCTTGAGGAGCGACACTTCCGCCCCAGGCGCTCGCCCGCCGCGCAGTTGGTCGAGAAAGCGGAGGTTGGTGATCTCCAGCGCCATCAGCTCAACTTCCACCCGTGAGAGCTTGTCGCGGAAACGCGGGTCGTCGATGAGCGGCTTGCCATTCTTCAGCTGTTGCGCGGCAAGTGTTTTCAGCTTGGCTAACTCCCGCTTGGAGGCGCCGACCTGACCAGTGCCCATCCGCTCATAGCCGAGGAGGTATTTCGCCACCGTCCACCCATCCCCTTCTTTATGGACGAGGTTTTCGGTCGGCACCTTGACATCATCGAAGAACACCTCGTTCACTTCATGGCGGCCATCCATGAGAATCAGCGGCCGTATCGTAATACCCGGTGTCTTCATATCAAAGAGGAGGAACGAAATGCCCTCTTGCTTTTTCCCGGGATTCGGGTCGGTGCGCACGAGACAGAAGATCCAATCGGCGAATTGCGCCATCGTTGTCCAAATTTTCTGCCCGTTCACAATATAGTAGTCACCGTCACGTCTGGCGCTGGTTTTGAGTGAGGCAAGGTCCGAGCCCGAGCCGGGCTCGGAATAGCCCTGACACCAGAAGTCGTCGCCGTTATAGATACGCGGCAGAAAACGCTGCTTCTGTGCCCCCGTGCCGAAGCGCAGCAGCACCGGCGCGCACATCTTGAGACCAAACGGTACGAGCGGAGGACAGCCAGCAAAGCCGCATTCTTCCTCGAAGATGTAGCGTTGCGCGACGGTCCAGTCGGTACCGCCCCACTCGACTGGCCACTCCGGCGCGATCCAACCTTTTTTCGCCAGAACCTTGTGCCAGCGCATGAGGTCATCCCTATTGAGTTCTTCGTAGTGAGCGACCTTCTCGCGCAGGTCATCAGGGAGATTCGTCTGCAGCCAGGCGCGCACTTCGTCACGGAATGCCATCTCTTCGGGAGAATAATTTAGGTCCATGGTCGCTCCTCAATAACTTCACCAGGTATAACTGAATAGCGATTCAGTATTATGTAGCAGTCACAAGGGAATTCCTAGCCCACTATAGCAGCTTACAATTGAGTGTGACCTGAGAATCACGCGCCCGTGAACGAGCGCGCTCAGGATATAAAGCCCCAGAGGGGCTTCGTGGGTTCAGCCTGTTGCTTTAGCAGCAGGCGACGGGTGCATGCAAGTGAGAACTGCGGTAATCATTCTTTCATCTCATGCCACGTTTTCTCACGACGAAACACTCAGTAAACCCTTGCCCAGAGCCACTTTCCCCTGCTCAGGCAGCGTTTTTTCCCCGCTCGAAACGCCGAAGACCCTTTTTAGCGGATCGTCCTCTTGACTCTCATCGTACTGCCTCCTCCAAAACCTAGCCCAGCGACCTCTTGCCGGTTGGCTGTTGCTCTGCAATAAGGAAATAACTAGGTACATTGTATTATTGTTGTAAAGAGCAGCAGGAGGGAAGCCACGCCAACGACGGGCTAACCCTTTACCGTCCGTGCAGAAAAGGAGGCACGATGCAATACGATCTCATTATTCGCAACGGCACCATCATTGATGGCTCAGGACTCCCCCGCTATCGCGCCGACGTGGGCATCACCCGCGGTAAGATCGCCACCATTGGAAAGATTAGAGACCGAGCTAAGGAAGTCCTGGACGCCGAAGGGCACGTAGTCGCCCCGGGCTTCATTGACGCCCATACTCACATGGATGCGCAAGTGTTCTGGGATCCCCTGGGCACCTGCTCCTGCTGGCACGGCATCACCAGTGTCGTAATGGGCAACTGTGGCTTCTCGCTCGCGCCCTGCGCCGAGAAGGATAAGCTGCTGGTGATGCGCAATCTGGAGAGGGCCGAAGATATCGCCCCCGAAGCGATGGAAGCGGGCATTAAATGGAGCTGGACGACGTATCCGGAATATCTTGATGCAGTCAATCGACTTCCCAAGGGGATCAACTACGCGGCTTATATCGGCCATTCTGCGTTGCGCACCTATGTGATGGGAGAGCGGGCCTTCAGTGAGGCGGCAACGCCGGATGATCTGGAAGCGATGAAACGCGAAGTGCGCAACGCCATTCGCGCGGGCGCTATCGGGTTTACTACTTCACGTACTCGTAACCATCAGACGCCGGATGGACAACCGGTCGCCAGTCGCTTGGCGACCTGGGAGGAAGTCAAGCAACTGGTTGGCGTCATGGGCAAGCTAAATGCTGGTATCTTTGAAATCGCGGGTGAAGATACTGGACTCGCTCCCGAACGGATTCAAGATTACCTCGATCGTCTGAAGGCGCTGGCCGTGGAGACTGGCGTGCCGGTTACGTTTGGTATGTTTAGTAGCCGCAAAGCTCCGGACTACTGGCGACCGTTCTTTACCCTGGCAGACGAGACCGCAGCCGCCGGTGGGCGCATGTTTATCCAAGTGCACAGTCGCTCGCTCAATGTGTTGCTGTCCTTCGAGACGGTCACGCCATTCGACAGGCTGCCGGTGTGGCGCGAGATCCGCAAGCTGCCGTTGGCGGAACAGGAAGCGAAGCTGCGTGATCCCGAGACTCGTCGCAAACTGGCTGAAGCGGTCTATCAAACGCCACGGAGCCGTGAGCGCGGGGTCGGTGCCGAAGCGCGCTCGGCCAATTTCAAGTGGCTCTTCCCTCTGGATAAGGCAATGCCACCGTACCGCTCAGTGACCGAGATTGCGGCAGACCGCAACCAAGATCCGGTGGAAGTCTTCATCGACTTGGCGCTGGAGAAGCACTTGAAACAATTCTTCCTGCAACCTCTGGCCAACGAGAACCAGGACCATGCCTTAGAGATGATCAAGCACCCGCGCTCTGTCGTCACTTTCTCGGATTCTGGCGCGCACGTCTCGCAGATCATGGACTCGTCCCTGCAGACTCACCTTTTAAGTTACTGGGTGCGAGAGAAACAGGCGGTAACGTTGGAAGAAGCTGTGCGGATGCTGAGTTTCGTCCCTGCCTCTCATTGGGGGTTGAAGGGACGTGGCTTGCTCCGCGAAGGCTGGGCCGCTGATGTGGCGATTTTCGATCCCGACACCATCGCCCCCATGCTGCCGGAACTGACCTATGACCTGCCCGCCGGTGCTCGCCGCCTGAAGCAGAAAGCGACGGGCATCATGGCGACCATGGTGAATGGTCAGGTCGTGTTGCGCAACAACGAACACACCGGCGCACTGCCTGGTCAGTTATTGCGCGGTCCGTTGGCTCGGAGATAGCGAACCACCCAATCCCAAGGTAGGGGCACAGCATGCTGTGCCCCTACGAAAAGGGAGCCACGTCGGGCTGCCCTCATAATTCCTAAAAACGTTCCTAACGTTCTCTACGCTGCAACCCACTTTTCGCGTAGGAAGGCACCGACGCGCGCGATGGCCTCTCTCCCTTCGGGTAACATCGGATGGAACGCATGCCAGACGTGAATCATGTCCTCCCAGACTTCCAGCGTGCTATCCACTCCGTCGGCCTTTGCTTTTTGGTCTAGCTTGATTGAATCGTCGAGCAGCACTTCATCCTTACCCACGTGAATGAGTAGCGGCGGTAATGAGCGCAGGCTCGCGAAATTGGGCGAGGCGTATGGGTGTTTGGGATCCTTTCCTTGGAGATACAGCCTCGCCATATCTCCGATGTTCCCTGACCCTACCATGGGATCAGCCTCAGCGCGCGTCTTGTAAGACTCATTCGAGCAGGTCATGTCAGACCACGGGCTAATGCATACCGCCGCCGCAGGCATTGGCAACTCTTGATCTCGGGCAGAGACCAGCGTGGCAGCGGCCAGCCCGCCTCCCGCTGAATCTCCGGCAATCGCGAGCTGGCGCGGGGCAAAGCCCTGACCTAAGAGCCAACGGAGCGATGCGACCC
>CAZAYE010000002.1:0-5791 GCA_964489255.1 uncultured Enterobacteriaceae bacterium | reverse complement strand
TGCGACCCCATCGTCAACCGCAGCCGGGAACGGGTGTTCTGGCGCCAGACGGTAATCGACGAGCAAGACTGCCGCTTGGGCTGCCCGAGAAATTTCTCCGGCGAGCGAACGGTGAGTGTTTGGCGAGCCCATGACATAACCGCCACCATGCAGATACAAAATCGCCCGTTCCTTCTGGTTCCCAGGCGCGCGGACCCATTCAGCAGCGCAGCCTGCGACGGTCACGTTTTCGATTCCGATGTCGTCCGCAGCTTTGAACGCGACTTTCTCCATCCCTGCACGACGCTGCGCCAGGGTAATGTCAGCGCCAGGGGGCAAAGCTTTCTCCCGCAGAATTCGTTTCAGTTTGACAATTTCTGGTCCGGCCATCGTAGGTTCCCTCCTTCAAGCAAGTTTATTCAAATACACCATTCTTCTAGAGTGTCTCAATCCGGTCTGACGAAAGCTGCGCTCTCAGGACTGCAGGCCAACCAAACGCTGCGTAAATGCATTCAAGTGGATAGGCGTACCAAATTCTTCTCTGCTAGAAGCTATCCCAAAACCTCTGTCGGCACGAAAACAGGGGTGGGGTTTGGGGATGCTAAGATTTCCTTACTACCGCCCCTTAAACTGTGGTGTGCGTTTCTGCTCGAAGGCAGCGAGACCCTCTTGCATGTCCTCCGAAATTGAATGCAAGTCGAACGCCAGCAGTTCAAGCCGCAGTGCAGTTTCCTCCGGCTGACTAAGCCCATCGTCCACTAACTGTTTCATCCGCGCGAGACCGACCGGACTTTTCGTCGCGAGTTTCTCTATCATGCGCTCAACCGCACTGGTGAGCTCAGCGTCAGGAACCACCTCATTCACTAACCCCATTGCGAGAAACTCACGTGCAGACAAGAACTCGCCGGTGTACATCAGATATTTGGCACGATTTGGCCCGATCTTGCGCGGCAACCGCACCGAGCTACCGCCGCCCGGAATCAAGCCGTAGTTGGCGTGCGCGTCGCCCAGTTTGGCGTTTTCGGCGGCGATCACCAAATCACAGCATAGGACAAGTTCGATACCGCCAGCCAGAGCAAGTCCGTTCACTGCGGCAATGACCGGCCGAGGAAACCGCTCCAGGCGATTAAACACCGTGTAGACTAACTGAGTAAAGTTCTGCAGCGCCCGGGGATCGCCACCGCTCGATTCACGGATAAATTTGAGGTCAGCACCGGCACTGAATGCCCTGCCGCTTCCGGTCACCACCACCGCACAGACTTCCGGGTGGCGCTCGACTTCATCCAGTGCTGCATCGATCCCTGTCAGCACTGCTGGTATCAGCGCATTCAGCGCCGTGGGTCGATTGAGTGTAATCCACGCAGCCTTGTTGCGGATTTCAAACAGCACGCTTTGGTCTGCCATGATTTTTTCTTCTCCTCATCGTTTTCGAAATGGAACGCTTCAATCCACTGCTTCTGGTCTCTCACGTTTGTCATTTGGAGTGCCGATCATTTCTGCAACCCCAACCCTGGCCCTGGACCCTCTGATTTGATGATTCCAGCAATCGGCAAACCGACAGCGCCGTCGAGTGATAAGCCGAGAAGGGTAGCGATGGTTGGCGCCACGTCAACCATGCGGACGACGGGAACCCGGAGTCCTTCTCGTAATTGTGGTCCGGCAGCAATGAACCCTGTCGCCATGCCCGGGAGTGTCGGCAGGTGTCCGTGCATTCCTCTGAAGTCTCCTGACGGGAGCAACGGAGTCGCGACCGGCGCGGCGGTAAACATGTAGCCTTCGCTTGCCGCAAGTGCACAAACTGCACGAGGAAACGCTCCCAGACGTTGCAACTCGTCACGTCCCAGGAAGGTAATGAGACCAGCGTAGCGGGTTTCGACTTCTCGCCGTAGTTTGGTCTCAAGTTGTGTAGCCAATTTCTTGTTAGCCGGACCTTTCACGGAAAACACCGCCGACCCGCCAAGCGGCGCCGCAATAATACGCGACGATACGATTACGCCTTTTTCTTTCGACTCAGTCAGACCAATGGCCGCCAACAGCCCGGTGACGTTAATCGACGTATGTACCGGCACGAAACCGTGATCGCCAACGATCACGAATGTCGTCGATTCAAGAATACCCACTTCCTTAACCGCTGCTCTGAGTGTACCGAGATGCGTATCAATGAGTTCGAAGGCCTGATTCGCCGCCGCTGAGGCTGGACCATCGAAATGCTGGCGGTGGTCGGCATCGAGAAAATGGACAAGCAAGAGATTCGGTTTGTATTTCCTGAGCACCTCTGCGGCAAACGCTGCGGTCACTTTGTCAAGTTTCTCGCCGGCGTCGTGCTGTTCAAACGATGGAATCTCGACTTTCTCGACCTTCTGCTCGAGCTCGGCGAAGAGCCCGGGAGTTGATCCAGCCCGAATCAATCCGGGAACATCTTGCACGTTGAAGGCGAGATTCTCCGGAATGAGATAATCCACCTGAGCGCCATAACTCGCCGGCCAAGTGACGATGGCGGTGATCAACCCTTTTTCTTCCGCCGCCTGCCACAGAGTTCGCGCCTTGAGGTCGGCAGCATCGAGATACCACTCAAGCCCGCTTTTGAAATTCGACGGAATACCGTGCTGGGCTGGATAGACGCCCGTGACCAGCGTGGTGTGCGCAGGATAGGTCACCGATGGAAACACAGAAATCATCCGCTCAGCGCTCACGCCCTGCTGGCGCAACTCCACCAAGTTCGGGACATGCACTCCGATGCGTTCAGGCTCCAGGTAGACCTCTGGCCGTAGACCATCGATGGATACAACGATGACATGCCCTGCTGGTTCGCCAGCTTCAACGAAGACAGGCAACACGAGCAGAAAATAAAAGAGTAAGAAGAGTGTCCCTATCTTCATCGTTCATGCTTTAACAAAGAGGAACAACCGGTGATGATAGCTTTTTTTCCTTTCAAACCGAGATCCATGCACAGGCTCCTTTCTTACCCAGCCGTTCGGATTCTCCCTCAAGCTTGACGGTGCGCCCCGGAAGGTGCTAACTGAAGTTATCGCCAATCCGTAAGGAGGGATCACTATGGTGTACCTACAAGCATCAATCAAGCTCTATCCTGGGAAGCTCCAGGACTTCATTGCTCTCCTTAACAAACTCACTCCGGTGGTGGGTAAGCACGGCTGGAAGCTCCTTGGCAGTTACGCCACCGCCGTTGGTCGTCTCAACACTGTCGTTGATTTCTGGGAGCTGCCCGATGCCACAGCCCTGCAAGCTGCACTGTCTGATCCCGAGATGGCAAGGGTTGCACCACAGATCAGCGAAATTATTGAGGACGAGACTCTGCACCTGATGACAAAGCTCCCGATTTCTTAGCTCGTCCAGTACCCTTTACCACGCAGGTCTTGAGCAAAAGAGGGGCGGTTTGTGCACCGCTCCCCTTATTCTTCCTTCAGAAAAGCTCCAGAAACGTACAGAAGATCCTGAAGATTGTCCATCTGGTCTTGATCCTCCCTGGACCGACGGCGTATAGTCCTGTAAGAGCAGGCCCCCGTGCCTGCCCCATCCCAGGGCAACCACAGGAGGTTGCCCCTACACAGATCGAATGCAGACAAGAAGGAGGCAGTCATGGCCCACTCAATCAAAGACCAAGTCGCGGTCATCGGTGTCGGCTGCATTAAGTTCGGTGATAACTTCGATCAAGGCTACGAGGAAATGGCCGTTGAGGCAGCCTTTGCGGCTTTCAATGATGCCAAGATTACCCCGGAAGAAATCGATGCCGCTTGGCTTGGGACCTATTCTCCAGCCCAAGGACATGGCAAAGCCGCGGTTTCCCTCGGTGATGCACTGCGCTTGTACAATAAGCCGATCTCGCGGGTCGAGAACTTCTGTGCGACTGGCACCGATGCTTTCCGCCATGCCGTGCTCGCGGTAGCCTCCGGTATCTACGATACTGCGCTCGTTCTAGGTGTGGAGAAGTATAAAGATCGCCCGGGGCGTGGTATCGCCCGTGAGGGGGTGCACCCCTATCACAACGATGGCTCAACTGCTCCAGGACTCTTCGCGCTCGCTGCCACCCGTTACATGCATACCTATGGCCTCACGCGGGAAACACTGGCCAAGGTCTCGGTGAAAAATCACTACAACGGCTCCTTGAATCCCAAAGCCCATCTACAAAAGAAGGTCACTCCGGAGGAAGTCTTAACCGCGCCGATCGTAGCCTATCCGTTTGGTCTCTATGATTGTTGTCCAACCACTGATGGTGCGGCGGCGGCAATCGTCTGCCGAGCCGACTTGGCTAAAAAGTACCGGGCCGACTACATCCTGGTCAAAGGAGTCGGTCTGGCGGTGACCAGTGGCCGGCCGTTCATGGATCCGACGTTTGACTATCTGGGCTTCCGCTCTACCCAAAATGCGGCTGCTCAAGCCTATGCGATGGCTGGCATCAAAGACCCTCTGAAAGAGATCGACGTCGCCGAAGTGCACGATTGCTTCACCTGGACTGAGATCACCAACTATGAAGATCTCGGGTTCGCCAAGAAAGGTGAAGGTGCCAACCTGATCGAAGAGGGCCGCACTGCACTCACTGGGGATATTCCCATCAATCCTAGCGGTGGGCTCAAGTCCTTTGGCCATCCCATTGGCGCCAGTGGCGTACGTATGGTCTACGAGATCGTCACGCAATTGCGGGGACAAGGCGGCCCGCGTCAGGTCAAAGATCCTAAGATTGGTCTCGTGCACAACGTCGGCGGTCCAGGAGCCGTCTCGTGCGTGGCGATTTTGGGACAACCGTGAAAAAGGGGGCTGGGGGTTAGGGGCTGGGGACTGGTCAAGAACATGGTAGGGGCGCACGGCGTGCGCCCTACCGAAGAAGAGCGGTAGGAGAAAGAACCCGTGATGCTCAAAGACAAAGTGGCCGTGGTGACTGGCGCGGGTGGCGGTATTGGCCGGGGTGTTGCGCTGCTGCTGGCCCAGGAAGGCGCAAAGGTCGTGGTCAATGACATCGGCGGTAGCGCAGCGGGTGAGGGACGCGATACAACCCCTGCCGATAAGGTCGTGGCCGAGATCGCTGCCGCCGGAGGGAAGGCCGTAGCCAACTATGATTCCGTCGCCAGTGTTGCAGGGGGAGAAAAGATCGTCGGTACGGCGCTGGAAAAGTTCGGTCGCATCGACATCGTCGTGAACAACGCCGGGATTTTGCGCGACCGGATGATTTTCAACATGAGTGAAGAAGAGTGGGACGCGGTGATCAACGTCCACTTGAAAGGCACCTTTGCCTGCACTCGTGCGGCGGCACCGCATATGCGCCAGCAGAAGAGTGGCCGTATCATCAATATTACTTCCACCTCGGGTCTGATCGGCAACTACGGTCAGGCGAATTACGCGGCAGCCAAGATGGGCATCGTTGGCTTGACGAAGGCCACGGCTCTAGATCTCGGACGGTATGGGGCAACCGCCAATTGTATCGCACCCTTTGCCTGGACGCGCATGATCGGCACCATTCCCACCGAGACCGAAGTGCAGAAGGCGCGGGTAGAGAAACTCAAGAAAATGGAGCCCGGACTGATCGCGCCGCTGGTGGCATTCTTGTCTAGCGATGCCGCCCAAGAAATTACCGGGCAGATTTTCGGGGTGCGGGCTAAGGAGATCATGCTGTTCTCGCAGCCGCGGCCGATTCGCCAGATTGCTGATCTCGAAGGGTGGACTCCAGAGAAAGTTGCCGCGGTCATCCCGCAGGCTTTCAAGAACTCGTTCTACAAACTGGAAGTGAGTGCGGACGTTTTTCCGTACGACCCGCTTGTGTGAAAGAAAGGCGGCACGGCTGGAAAGAAGGAGAATGTCA
>CAZAYE010000001.1:13053-21707 GCA_964489255.1 uncultured Enterobacteriaceae bacterium | reverse complement strand
CTAATTTGGCTGAGGCCTACAGGGTTCTGGGAATCAATCTGGTTTGGGCAGGGCGGATGGAAGAAGTGATTGAGGCAATCGAAAAGGCGATGCGCCTCAATCCCCGCTATGGACCTATATATCTGGTGAACTTAGGCTGGGCATATCTTGAAGCAGGGCGATATGAAGAGGCGCTTGCTCCCCTCAAGCGGGCTCTTTCCCTGGTTCCTAATTCTGTCGATCTCCACTGGAACTTCGCTGTCTGCTACGCAGAGTTAGGGCGGGAGGCGGAGGCCCAAGCGGCAGCGGCAGAAATCATGCGGCTCAATCCCAATTTCTCTCTAGAGGCGATCAGGCAGCAGGTCCTCTACAAAGATCCAGCGAGGTTAGAGCGTACGTTAGCCGCGCTGCGCAAGGCGGGGTTGAAGTGACGCAGTCTAGGGTACAGCAGATCCCGCACCCCGTCCGGGGTGCAGAGTGTGGTGATACGCTCATCCGGTCTCCGGTGGTCTTACCACCTTCCGGTGGTCTTACCACCGGTTAATGTCCCTTACCCCTTCGGGGTAGAGGAAGGAGGAGGGAGACCTCCGTGCCATCAACTTATCTCAGTCTTCATTACCACCTTATCTTCAGCACGAAAGAGCGCCACCGCATCATCGCCGACCCGTGGCGTGAGCGGTTGCATGCATACCTTGGCGGGGCCGTACGTATGCTGGGTGGTATACCGGAGGCTGTCGGTGGAACCGCAGATCACGTGCATATGCTAGTCGGGCTTCGCGCTACCCATTGTCTCGCTGAGGTGCTCAGGGAGATTAAGCGCTCATCGTCACAGTGGGTGCATGAAACCCTCGGAGTCGCCGAGTTTGCCTGGCAGGAAGGGTACGGCGCGTTCACGGTCAGTGCATCGGGAATCGCTGCAGTCAAGAAGTATATCCTCCAGCAGGAGGAACACCATCGGAAGAGAACGTTTCAGGAGGAATATGTGGAGATCCTCCGACGGAGTGGGGTCGCATACGATGAGCAGTATTTGTGGTGATGCGTCCTATATCCGGCACCCCTCCGGGGTGCGTGGGAGATGGGGTGGCGATGTACGCCGGGGTCTACCTCCGGGGGTCATACCCCCGGTTAATATCCAATGCCCCTCCGGGGCATATAGGAGGAGATCGGGCATCCCGGAGGGATGCGAGACGGTAGCCGGTGGTCAGACTACTTCGAGGCATATGAAAGGGGAGCGGGCATCCCGCAGGGATGCGAGATGGTAGCCGGTGGTAAGACCACCGGAATGTGAGGCCATAAATCCCATGTTATGGGCGCCCCAGAGGGGCGCGGGAAACGGAACGTTTCATTCAATCATCCGCAAGAACTCATCTTCGTCTAAAATCTGCACCCCGAGCTGCCGTGCTTTATCTAACTTCGACCCTGGTTCTTCGCCGACGACTACGTAAGTCGTCTGTTTCGATACGCTGGATGATACCTTGCCTCCCAACGCTTCAATGCGCTTCTGCGCTTCAGGACGAGTCATTGCGGCGAGAGTGCCGGTGAGAACAAAGGTCTGCCCGCTGAGCTTGCCAGCGCGTCTCGCTGTGACTTTGGGGAAAGAGATCCCAGCGCGTAGCAACTTGTCGATTACCTCACGGTTCTGTGGCTGAGCGAAGAAGTGGGCGATGCTACGCGCTACTTCTGGTCCGACATCGCGCACCTGTCGGAGTTCCTCCTCGGTCGCGTTCCTGATGTGAGCGAAATCACCGAAATGCTCAGCCAGTTGCCTGGCCGTGGCCTCACCGACGTGACGGATGCCAAGCGAGGCAATAAAACGAGGGAGGGTAGTCTTCTTGCTCTTCTCGATGGCATCGATCAAGTTTTGAGCTGACTTATCTGCCATCCGATCCAGAGAAGCAATCTGTTCCTTAGTGAGATGATACAGATTACTCGCGTCATGGACCAGCCCTTTATCAACGAGTTGGTCAATGATCTTATCTCCTAATCCTTCGATATCCATCGAGCCACGGGAACCAAAGAACTTCAGGCTCTCTTTTAGTTTGGCTGGACAGGCAAGTCCCGTACAGCGGTACGCGACTTCTCCGGCTCCACGTTCTACTTCGGCACCGCACACCGGACAGTGGGAAGGCATGGCGAAGCGCTTCTCATGTCCTGTCCGGTTCTCAGCGATGACTTTGACCACGTAGGGAATGACATCGCCTGCTCGCTCGATGATCACTGTGTCACCAATACGAATGTCTTTACGGGCAATCTCATCCATATTGTGCAGGGAAGCGTTTCTGACTGTCACTCCGCCGATACCGACAGGGTCCAACTCTGCCACGGGAGTGAGGACTCCGGTGCGGCCAACTTGAGTCACAATCTTGATCACCTTTGTCGTCGCCTGCCGCGCCGGAAACTTGTAGGCAACCGCCCAACGCGGCGAGCGTGAAACCTCACCAAGTTGGCGCTGGAGCGCAAAGCTGTTGACCTTAACCACTACGCCGTCGATTTCGTAAGGTAGGGTGTCGCGCTGCTTCTCCAAGTCGTCAAAGAAGGCGAATACCTCATCCAGATTACAGCACCTTTGGCGCTGGGGCACGGGTCTGAGTCCCCAGCCTTTGAGAGCTTCAGTGAACTCCCAATGGGTAGTGAAGGATACTCCCTCAACCTGTCCTAATCCATAGCAGAACAGATTCAGTGGGCGCTTGGCAGTCACCGAAGAGTCGAGCTGCTTGAGTGACCCAGCCGTAGCGTTGCGCGGGTTGGCAAACAATGGCTCTCCAGCTGCCGCCCGCTCACGGTTCAACTGACGGAACGGCTCCGTAGCCAAAAACACCTCACCTCGCACCTCCAAGCGGGCAGGCGCTGGATGGGAGCCATGCGGCAGTAAGGTCAGGGGGACTGAGCGAACGGTTTTGAGATTCTGCGTGATGTCTTCGCCTGTGATGCCGTCACCCCGAGTAGAGCCGACTACGAGTTTGCCACGCTCGTACACCAGCTCGATGGCCACTCCGTCGATCTTCGCTTCAGCGACGTACTCGATAGGTCCGTCACTCCTGAGGAAACGTTGGATGCGCGCGTGAAACTCCTGCATCTCCGCGCGACTCATGACGTTGGCAAGCGAGAGCATCGGCAAGGAGTGACGAACCTGGGCGAACGTGGTCAGTGGTGGCGCGCCGACTCGCTGGGTCGGAGAAAACGGATCGCGCAGCTCCGGATGCTGAGTTTCCAGCTCGACCAGGCGACGGAACAAGCGGTCATATTCAGCATCACTGATCAGTGGATCATCCAAGACATAGTAGCGATAGTTGTGAAAAGTAAGTTCTTGACGGAGGCGGGCAACTTCCGCTTTGAGATCTCGTTCGGCAGGCATGGCTTCTTCTTTATCGTATTGAGGCGGACAGAAAAAAGCGGCCCCTGAAGGTACTCCAAGGGCCGCGCGGGGGACGGACGGAATCAGACTAGGAGATTTTGATAACGTTCGCTGCTTGCAGCCCTTTCTGGCCGTTCACAATGTCGAACTGGACTTCCTCTCCGGGATTCAGGCTACGAAAGCCTTCCTGCTGGATCGCCGAGTAGTGGACGAAAACGTCTTCCCCCTCGTCTTGAGCAATAAAACCGTATCCTTTTGCGTTACTGAACCATTTCACCTTCCCCCTCGCCATACCACCTCACTCCTTACAGGACAATTGCCAGTGGGGAACCAGCGCACCATTGTATTGCCTGGTAACAGTAAAGAACGCTTGCTACTTTGTCAAGAAAATGCGCGTAGTAAGCGGACTAGGCCTTTTAAAGTTTGATAGCCTAGAGAGGTTCTATGCGCACGAAAAAAGGTCAGAGTCATAAGAGGCTCTATGGGGTATTCATACTCTTAGTGAGCGGAGTGCTGTATGCCTTCACGACTGCTGCGGCGCAGACGACAGAAGAAGCGAAGCCGCCAGCTGAAGGTAATGAAGAGACCCCGGTCTGCCCAGAGGAACCGTTTTTTCGGTTCTCTGATGAGGAAGTTGTTGAGACAGGCTTGAGCCGTGAACTCCTTTGTGTCGTCGCCGACACTGCGCTCTTTCGATACGACCCGCCGGGTCCAAATGAAAGCCCAGACCTCCTACGGCGCGTCTTGCGGCGAGGACCCTATAAGAATCTGAGTGATGAGCAATACCGAGCGGTGATGGAGGAAGCGGTGCGCCTGTGGCCGCAGAGTCATTATGCCCATGCGGGGCTCGCACAGGCCCTCTTGGGCGGCCACGGCATTCAGGGCGACCCGGCCGACCGACGGCGAGCAGCCGATGAGTTCCTGATCGCGGCAGAGATTGGGTTCAGTGAGGGTAAGGTGCGCTATGTCACTGAACTATCGCAGTTACTTGCTGACCTCAAGGACAAAGAAGCTTTGGATCGCTACTTCCAGCGTGTGTTCGACATTCTCCCAGACGGGAGAGGCAGGTACGAGAGTTATCTCGATTATGCTTTTGCGCTGAACAAACTGGGTGATGAGCGTGCTGAGACCTATTTCCAGAAGGCTATTGCGGTTAGCCCAAAAGGAGTGGGAGATGCTTACGACTTCTACGGCCGCTACTTGCTCGATCACGGGAAAGCACAAAAACTCCTAGAATTGCTAGCTCTCAATTCCAAAGCAGAGCAGGTCATGTATCCGCCGGTTTTTCACTACCAGCGCTGCCAAGCCTTGGAGCAGCTAGGCCGGAAAGCTGAGGCTGTAGTGGAATGTCAGCAGGCGCGGGATCTGAGACCTCCGAGTATACGTGAGACGCCCTCCCCTGTCGGGAGACCAGGAAGTGGACCTTTATCGCGTGGGCTTCGTGCTCCTGCTGAGCCTGGGCTCCTGGCTCGCCTGCTGGGCATCGGCTTTGCCCAGGCTGTGCACAATAATCCCGCTGATGAATGCCGGACGAATATTGGGTGCGACTACTACCCGGGTGATTCGAGCGGCTTCTGCTACTACCCCAGCCTGTATGCATAATACGTCTTTCGAAAAATTACAAAAATACGACTGTTGACCTTTCATCCATTTGGGTCTAGGGAGCGGACTGAGCATTGTAAGCTTTTATAGGAGAGAGATTTTATGGGCACCACAAAAAGCCAGAGCCGTAAACGACTCTCTTGGGCATTGGCATTCCTGGTGAGCGGGCTTCTGTATGCCCCTATGATTGCTATGGCGCAGACGACAGAAGAGACAGAGCCGCCGAATGAGGATGACGAAGAGACCCCGGTCTGCCCAGAGGAACCATTTTTTCGGTTCTCTGATGAGGAAGTTGCTGAGACGGGCTTGAGCCGTGAACTCCTTTGCGTCGTCGCCGATACTGCGCTCTTTCGATACGACCCGCCGGGTCCAAATGAAAGCCCAGACCTCCTGCGGCGCGTCTTGCGGCGAGGACCCTATAAGAATCTGAGCGATGAGCAATACCGAGCGGTGATGGAGGAAGCGGTGCGCCTGTGGCCGCAGAGCCATTATGCTCACGCGGGGCTCGCACAGGCACTCTTGGGCGGCCACGGCATTCGGGGCACCCCAGCCGACCGACGACGGGCAGCCGATGAATTTCTGATCGCGGCGGATATCGTCTTCAGCAAAGGTGGCGTGCGCTATGTTACAGAACTGTCGCAGTTACTTGCTGACCTCAAGGACAAAGAGGCTTTAGATCGCTATTTCCAGCGCGTGTTCGATATTCTCCCAGACGGGAGAGGCAGGTACGAGAGTTATCTCGACTATGCTTTTGCGCTGGGCAAACTGGGTGATGAGCGTGCCGAGACCTATTTCCAGAAGGCTATTGCGGTTAGCCCAAAAGGAGTGGGAGATGCTTACGACTTCTACGGCCGCTACTTGCTCGATCACGGGAAAGCACAAAAACTCCTAGAATTGCTAGCTCTCAATTCCAAAGCAGAGCAGGTCATGTATCCGCCGGTTTTTCACTACCAGCGCTGCCAAGCCTTGGAGCAGCTAGGCCGGAAAGCTGAGGCTGTAGTGGAATGTCAGCAGGCGCGGGATCTGAGACCTCCGAGTATACGTGAGACGCCCTCCCCTGTCGGGAGACCAGGAAGTGGACCTTTATCGCGTGGGCCTCGTGCTCCTGCTGAGCCAGGGCTCCTGGCTCGCCTGTTAGGTGTGGGTCTGGCTCAGGCGGCTGATTATCAGAATCCCACCGACGATTGCCTGGAGAGCCAGACGCTAAATAGATGCGACGATTACCCAGACGATCCAGCCCATGACTGTTACTTTGACTATGTCTGGAATTTCGCGGAACTCATCGAAGTAGAAGCCAAGGCAGAAACCTATGGGTCAAGAGCGGATGTGGCCTGGACCGTCCGCGATAGGGTGTGGCGAGAGAGCACGCCTGCCTGTGGTAACTTTCCAGGAGCCGACGGAACGTGCACATCCACATGTTCTGAAATAGGACCGTTTTGCGAACTGCAAATAAAGTATTGCTGCGTCATACGCTCTGGGTCATTTAGCTTTCAGCACAGAGCTGTTTCTTTTGAAAACCTCAAGCTTGCTGCTGATGTAATTACGAGCTATACTCCTGAACCCACTTCAGGATTCAAGCCTACAGGGGCTTCAGGCTGCACAACAGGCGTGTGTGACAAGAGTTTGGCCTGTTCTAACTCCGGCAACCTTTATGAGTATGCGCCCGAGGGGCCAATCTATTTCTATGCAAACTGTAAAAAAATCCCGACGGCACAACCACCTGTGACCCAGCGTGCAAAGGTTTTCAACCTGGTATTCCAGTCGCCTGTAATGTCGTTGCGAAGGAGACTTGTGGTAACAGTACCGATGGAGTCGGCTCGGATAATTGCTACGGCAGGGAGACGCGAAATCGGTCATGGTATGCTGGCCCAAATTTCTCCTCTTCTCCAGAAGTCACGACTTTATACAACACCAAACGACTCCCGGTAGGAACATACATATATAGAGACGACCAATTTAAGAATCCAGGCGGGAAGCTGATTCGGGTGCAAGCGCGGTTACAAACTGCCGGCCAGGCCAATCTCAGAGTGCAATTGAAGAATAGCGCTTACCAGGTGATATATGACTTTGGCACGAAGACATTCACGTCTACCTCTTTCGTGTACATGGACTTTCAATCTACGATTGTGGTGACCCCGCCGGTCAGCCAAGTTATCTTAATCAACGACGGACCAGGGGTGATCATAGTACAAAGAGTGATAGGGAGAGATTGAAAGCTTCCCGGAATTTTTTGTGTATACGGGAGACTGCAGTCAATAGTGGGGCATGCTACCACCACGCCTAGTGGCTGGATTCCCGCTTTCGCGGGAAAGACGCCATGCCCGCGCGTGCTGCCGAGGCGGATGCCGCTGGCGGCTCTGGTCCGCCAGTGCTGGAGGTTGGGCACGGGTAGGCAAGCTACCCGTGGCACCTTCGACATGACCACCGGACACTCGACTGTGAATCCCTATGTATTGTGGGGCGCGAACCGTATCACCCCTGATCGGGTGGAATCGTCATGTTGTAAAGCTGTCGGCCACGAGCAATCGAGACGAGCAGGCTCTGGCTGAGGCGCGCGTCAATAATCTTGCGGCGGAACTCGGCTAAGGTTCTCGTCTGCGTACCGGACAGCCCTACAATCGCGTCTCCCCGCTCGATGCCGATACGCGCGGCCGGACTGCCGGGCCGTACCTTCTTGACTGCAAGTCCGTTTTCACTTTCACCGACTGCCAGCCCCAGCAACTGCCAAGCTAAATCATCCGCACTAAGGCTAGAGATATTCTCAGGAATTGGTCGTCTCTTGTTGCAATCACGTTCCGCAATCGGCAAGCCGCAAGCCGCAATCCGTCGCCGGTTGTTGCTGGGTGACACAGTGGATCGCTCCTAAGCCCCACACCAGATCGGTGCAAGGAATACCAATAACTTGACGGGTCGGAAACAATTCCTGTAGGACAGCGAGGGCCCGCTGGTCGTTGGAGCAGGCGTAGGTAGGGACCAGCACGACCTTGTTAGCAATATAGAAATTAGCATAGCTGGCCGGCAGCCGGTTCCCTTCATATTCCACAGGGCTCGGCATTGGCAAAGGGATGGTGCGTAACAGACGGCCATCTTGATCAGTCATGCCTTGCAGCCGTGCCAGGTTGTCACGAAGAACCGCATAGTTTACATCTGCTGGATCGTCCTCCACTACGCACACCACAGTCGTTGGATCGACAAAACGAGCCAAATCATCTATGTGGCCGTCGGTGTCGTCGCCGACGATGCCGTCTCCGAGCCATAAGATTTTTGTTATGCCCAGGTATGCTCGCAAGTAATCCTCAATCTCGCTACGGCTGAGCGAGGGATTGCGGTTCGGGTTCAGCAGACAAGCTTCGGTAGTGAGCAAGGTGCCGCGGCCATTGACGTCGATTGAGCCCCCTTCCAGCACGACGCCGGGTTCGAAGAGCGGCAGCCTCAATCGAGTCGCGATCTTCTGCGGCACTACGTCGTCGAGATCCCAGGGGCCATATTTCTCCCCCCAGGAGTTGAAGACCCAATCGGTGACTGCCAGTTCGGTCTGTCCGCTATTCGTGCGTGTCAGGAAGATCGGGCCATGGTCGCGCGCCCAGGTGTCATTAGTAGGGATTTCGTACAGGGTCACCCTGCTGAGGTTCACACCGACTTGGGTGAGCAACTGTTGCACTTCTGCTGCGGCCTCGGCGTTGTTCACGCAGATATGTAGTTGCTCAGAAATATGCAG
>CAZAYE010000001.1:0-13043 GCA_964489255.1 uncultured Enterobacteriaceae bacterium | reverse complement strand
AGAGCGCGCGCCATTTCGAGGTAGATTGTTGGGACTGGTGCGAACTTGCCTGGCCAGGTGTCGAAATTGTGAGGCCAGGCCAGCCAGGTTGCCGCATGCGGCTCCCATTCTGCCGGCATATGGAAGCCAAGACTCGCGGGAGTAACTGGCGGAATAGAAGAAGCCATAAGAAAGGAGGTTGGGTGCTAGGGGTTAGGGGCTGGATAAGGAGGTAATGAAAAGCCAACCCCTAATCCCCAATACCTAGCACCTTTTTCAATCGAGGTAGCGTTTGGTCAGGTTACTATAGGCGTCGATGCGTCGGTCGCGCAAAAATGGCCAGTTTTGCCGGACTGTGTCGAGACGGTTCAGGTCGCAGGACACGATCAGGGTCTCTTCTTCCTCCTGGCTGGCACACGCCACCAGACGGCCGAAGGGGTCGCTGACAAAAGACGCGCCCCAAAACTGCAAGCCTCCTTCTATGCCGACACGATTCACCGCAGCAACGTAGACTCCATTAGCTACCGCGTGGCTGCGTTGAATCAGTTCCCAAGCTTGCTGCTGGGCTTGACGTTCTTCTGACTCTTCGGCGTGGTGCCAGCCAATAGCTGTAGGGTAGAAAAGAATCTGTGCACCGCCGAGGGCGGTCAGACGAGCGCCTTCGGGAAACCACTGATCCCAACACACCAGGACGCCGATTCGGGCGTACTGTGTATGGAACGTCTGAAACCCCAGATCCCCTGGCGTGAAATAGAACTTCTCATAATAGAGCGGATCATCGGGGATGTGCATTTTGCGATACTTGCCTACCACTGTCCCATCAGCGTCGATCACCACCGCAGTGTTATGGAATAGTCCTTCGGCACGTTTTTCGAACAACGAAGCGACTACCACAAGCTCATGCGCGGCTGCGACCCGACTCAGCACTTCAGTCGTAGGGCCTGGGATCGGCTCGGCGAGTCGAAAAAAAGCGGTGTCTTCGCTCTGGCAGAAGTAACAGGAACGAAACAATTCCTGTAGGCAGACAATCTGTGCCCCTTGATGGGCAGCCTGGTCAATGCGCTCGACTGCCTTGGCGAGGTTTTCTTCTGGGTGTTCGCCACACGACATCTGCACGAGGCCCAGAGTAAGATCGCGGGAGGTGTCCACAATGGTATTCACGGCACCGGATTGTAAGCTATCATCACTGAGGGTCAATGCCGCTCGTGGCAGACGCAGAAAAATTTTTCCTTAACCTTTTGACAGAGCAGGGGAAAGACTTTATATAGAGGAAAATTTTCACACTACTCAGAGGCGGAATCAACAACGTTGGCCAAGATAGCGGTTGTCACCGCAGGTAAGCTCGACCTCAGAAGGGAGACAAGAATCGGCGAACCGGAGAATCGGGGAATCGGGGAACTTTTCCCCTGCCCGTTTTTCACCGCCTCCTTTCTCCGGTTCTCCCCTTCTCCGTTTCTCCGTTGCCTTCCGTACAAAACGTGCATACCGGGTTCAAAGCGAACTCGTGAACCAGGAATGGCGCGGGGCGTATAAGCCTCCGCGTTGCCGACTGACGAGGAGCACTCCTCAAGACCGACAGGGGGTCTGTGTATCCATGAGAGCTGTGAAGGACAATACGCGGTACGCAAGAGAGCCACGTTTCGCTGCTTTCCCCACTGAGGGAGCCAGGCGCGGGGTTGAGGTGCGCCCCCCCTCCCACAACGCGTTAGAGGAAACGATTGATCTCTACGGCATTCGCAACTGGGGCGGTGAATACTTTGATGTCAATCGCGCCGGCGAGGTCGTCCTGGCGTTTGAAGCGACCCGCGGCATCCCTGTGGCTGTGAAGAGCATTATCGACGAACTGCGCCAACGAGGGGTGTCCACCCCAGTGGTGCTGCGTTTTCCGCAAATCCTCGACTACCAGATCAAGAAACTGGTTGGTGCGTTTAAATCAGCCATCCAGGAGTTCGACTACCGGCGTGAATACATTCCTGTCTACCCGATCAAGGTCAACCAGAAAAAAGAAGTTGTGCAGGAATTGTTAGACTTCGGGGAACGTTACGACCTGGGCATCGAAGTTGGCAGCAAGGCCGAGTTGACCGTGGCGTTGGCGCTGACACGGACGACGGAGTCGCCCATCATCTGCAACGGAGTCAAGGACGAGGCGTACTTGAAGTTGGCGCTCATGGGGAAGCAGATCGGCAAGAAAGTCTTCATTGTCCTCGAGAGCCTTTTCGAGTTGCGCTTGCTCCTGGAAGTGAGCAAGAAACTCAAAGTCCGGCCCTTGATCGGCCTGCGTCTCAAACTCTCGGCTCGTGGCAGCGGCAAGTGGGAGAAATCCAGCGGCGATCTGTCCAAGTTTGGCTTCACGACCACCGATCTTCTCAAGTGTATCGATACGCTGAACGGGGAGCGGCTGATTGACTGTTTGTATCTGTTGCACTTTCACATCGGTTCGCAAGTGACCGATATCAAGCGGGTGAAATACGCAGTCAAGGAGGCGGCGCGTACCTACGCCAAGTTGCGCAAGCTCTGTCCCCATCTCGACTACCTCGACGTGGGTGGAGGTCTTGGTATCGACTATGATGGCTCGCGCACTGCTTCAGAGTCGAGTGTGAACTACTCCGTGCAGGAGTACGCCAACGATATTATCTATTCGATCAAAGAGGTGTGCGAAAACGAGGACGTGCGGGAACCGATCGTCATTACCGAGAATGGCCGTATGGTGACTGCCCCGCATGCTATGCTGGTCTTTAATGTGATCAACGAACTCTCCCTGTCAAACGGTCTCATCCGGGTGGCCAATATCGAAAGCAAGCCGCAGGTGATTCAAGAGATGTACGATCTCTACACCCGCATCAACGGCAAGAACTACCGCGAGTACTACCACGACGTCGTGGAGCAGCGCGATGAAATGTTCTCACTGTTCAATTTAGGCTATCTGTCGCTCGAAGATCGTGGTCTAGGGCAAGAATTGTTCTGGGGAGTGTGTGAGCGGGCCATCAAGTACGCCAAGATGGCCAAGCACATGCCCGAGGAGTTCGAGGACTTGGAACGACGGTTGGCGCGCAAGTTCATCTGCAATTTTTCGGTTTTCCAGTCGATTCCCGACTCCTGGGCGATTGACCAACTCTTTCCCATCATGCCGATCCATCGCCTCGACGAGGCGCCCGACCGGACTGGCTACTTGGCCGATCTTACCTGTGACTCGGATGGCAAGGTTGATAACTTCATTGATCTGCGTGATGTCAAAGAGTCGCTCGAACTCCACCCGCTGAATGGTGAGCCCTATTACTTAGGCGTCTTCTTCACCGGTGCGTATCAGGACGTGATGGGTGACTATCATAACCTCTTTGGGCACGTGCATGACGTTTTGGTGGTGGTCGATGGCAAAGGGAATTGCCACATCGCGAAAATCGGTCCCGGCCATAAAATCGAGGGAGTGTTGAAGGTATTTGGCTATGAGCGGGACGAATTGCTCTCCGAGTTTCGTAGTCGGGTCAGTGAAGGAGTCGCCCGCGAAGGTCTCAAAGCAGACTGGGGCAACCACTTGCTGCGCGAGTACGAGGCTGTGCTGGGAAGCTACACGTATTTGACGTTGGATAAGTAGCAATAGGCTACTAGCAGTTAGCTTTTGGCTATTAGCTCAGAGGTAGGGGCACGGCATGCCGTGCCCTTCTTTTTCTTTATGGTGCGAAGCTTAGATGGCAGCGACCCCCGCGCGATCGACACAGCAGCGGCCATGCTGCGCGCGGGCAAGGTCGTAGCCTTTCCGACCGAAACGGTCTATGGGCTTGGTGCTGACGCTTTGAACGAGCGAGCTGTAGCCCAAGTCTTTGCTATCAAGAACCGGCCCCGGTTTGATCCTCTGATTGTCCACCTTCCTGATCAGGAGGCTGCACAGCGGTATGTTGCAGTCCTTGACCAGCGAGCTACTGCCCTGATGAAGCGGTTCTGGCCGGGACCACTCACGCTCGTACTACAGAAACAACCGATTATTCCGGACCTGGTGACCGCTGGACTGGATACCGTTGCGCTGCGCGTGCCAGCCCATCCGGTAGCATTGGCACTCTTGCGGACTGTAGGGAAACCGATTGCTGCGCCAAGTGCGAATCCGTTCGGTTATGTCAGTCCTACCACAGCTCTGCATGTGCAAGAGATGCTTGGCGACGCCGTTGAAATCATCCTTGATGGGGGACCATGCTCAGTTGGCATCGAGTCTACAGTTTGTGCCCTGGTTGGAGGCGAAACTGTTATTCTGCGTCCTGGTGGAGTGACGGTCGAGGAGATCGAAACCGTCGTCGGACCAGTTAGAATTGCTTCAACCTCACAATCCGATGCCCGTTCGCCAGGCACGCTGCCGCGTCACTACTCACCTCGCGTCCCCTTAGTTCTGCTTGCTCCTGGGGAAGAAATTCCCCATCCATGCTGGGGAGAACGAATAGGATTGTTGACGTTGAAGTCAAGGTCAGAGGTGAAGGGATACTCAACAGTGGAAATCCTCTCCAAAGACGGCAATCTGGTAGAGGCCGCGGCCAATCTCTTTGCGGCTCTTCAGCGACTCGATAGTTTGGGACTGGAGCGTGTTGTAGTTGAATCGGTACCTGAACACGGAATTGGTCGGGCGATCATGGACCGCCTGCGCCGGGCTTCAGCGCGGAATTGACCTCGATCCATCTACCTGAACTGTGGGAGGAAAGGAGTCAAAGAGCCTCGCTATGAAACAGTCTGCCATCATGTTCGTTGGGGTGAGCACGATGTTTTTGTTCTCTGCCGCTTCTGCTTTTGCCTCATCCTGCCCCCGTGACAGTGTACGGGTAGGAACAGTATGTGTGGACAAGTATGAAGCAAGCGTGTGGAGCATTCCTGCTACGAAGAAGTCACTGATCAAAAAGGTGAAGCGAGGCAAAGTCACGCTTGACGAGCTAATCAACGGCGGGGCCGTGCAACACGGGTGCGACTCCCTTTCCTACAACCATACTCCCTTTCCCTCAACTTTTCCCGAGACCGGTAATTGGACAACTCCCCTGTACGCGGTCTCCGTGCCGGGGGTGAAACCGACCGCCTGTATCACCTGGTTTCAAGCACGACAGGCATGTGCTCTTGCTGACAAGCGACTGCTGACAAACGATGAGTGGCAGGCTGCTGCCGCGAATACTCCTGACCTTGGAACAGATAACGGCAGCACGCAGTGTAACGTCACCGATGATGGCGATGCTCACGAGCCGGCCGCTACTGGCGCACGGTCTGCCTGCGTATCGGCGTGGGGCGTCTTTGATATGGTAGGAAACGTTTATGAGTGGGTAGCCGACTGGATTCAGGGAGACACCAATCCTTGGGCTCCATCAACTGGCGGGACAACCAGTGCGATTTATGGCAACGACTTGATGAGCGGCACTAATCCTGCCCAAACCCCGGGAAACGGTCAGAACTTTCCTGCAGCACTCGAACGCGGCGGCAGCTTCAGATATGGCAATGGCACAGACTCTGGGGTCTTTGCCCTGAGCGCGGCGCAGGCGCCGTCGACGGCGTTTGTTGACTTGGGGTTTCGTTGTGGGCGTTAGTGCGCCTGAGATGATCTCACCTGCTGCTGGTTTTTGGTCCGCTGCCGGGTGCCAGGGCGCGTATCGCCCCTAACAGCCTCTCCCGTTTGCGGGTTGGGTCTGGCTCGAACGAGTGCAATTGAAGAAAAGCGGTGTCCACCCCTGCGTCCAGGTAGCGACGGACGTGGGCGCGCATCTCCTCTCCGGAGCCGCGGATGATGAGATCATGAATGACCTGCTCAGGGACAGCCGCCACCGCTCCCTTACGGTCGCCCGCGCTCCAGGCTTGCCACATCGGGGTGAGCGCTTCCTCCCGTCCTAACCACTTCTGAAACGCCTGATAGACAGGGACATTCAGGTAAGTATTGATATGCCGTCGCACGCCAATGTCAGCTTCCGGAGTTGGCGGATCAACACCGACGAGCAATCGAGCAGTAATCTCGATCGCTTCCGGATCTCGTCCAACCTGCGCCGCGGCTTCGCGTACCACACGAATGGATTTCCGCACATCCTCGGCCGCGAGCCAGTTGACAATCGCGCCATCGCCAACCTCGCCCGCCACCCGCAGCATCGCGGGCCGCAACGCAGCTACGTAAATTGGGATCGGTGCGACTGGCGGTCGGCTCAGGCGAAATCCTTCAACGGTGAACGTTTCCCCCTTGAAGACCACCCGCTCACCTGCTAACGCCCGGCGCAGGAATTGTACCATCTCTCGTACGCGGGTAGTGGGACGACTAAACTTTCCACCATTCCATATCTCGACAATTGGTTGGGACCCTGCTCCAACCCCTAAACAGAACCGCCCCGGAGCAATCTCTGCGAGTCCAGCCGCAGACATCGCCAACGTAGCTGGCCCGCGGGTATAGACATTGGCAATAGCCGTCCCCAGGCGCATCTGAGTGGTTGTGCCCACAACCGCCAAGGGAGAAAAGCAATCTATGCCATCAACTTCCAACGACCAGGCATCCGTATATCCCAGCCGTTCGGCCTCACGGGCGATCTCCGCATGTTCTGCCAATGTGAAGTTATCCAACGGTATAGACAGCGCCCAACGCTTCTGAGCCATGGGTTTCCTCCGGTATCGTGTGCTTTGTATTGATTTTGGTCACTTGTCATTCTGAGGCCGTAGGCCGAAGAATCTCGTGTTTATTCATTCGTGGAGAGAGATTCTTCGCCTCCGTTACACTCCGGCTCAGAATGACATTTTGTGGCCTTACGATAAACACCGAAAACTAGTCGTCTTTCAACTGTGCCTGCCGGCTCCAGGCCAGTCAACCATTTGCTTTGCTTGACCAGTGGGGACAACCCACGGTACCGTTTGCTTGTCAGAACCGAGAAACGAGAGGAGACGAAGAATGAAGTTTGGCTTGGCGTACGAGAGGAGAAAACGGCCGTGGCAGAAATAACAGTAGTTAATCAAGGAACCGTTATGCTGGCCAGCAGGTTTGCGCCGGCAGGAGAAGGTGCGTGTCGTATTCAATAGGGCCCTACAGGAACGTCCGGGACGGACGATCTGTGAGGATTATGAAACGCGGACACCGATAGAAAGCGAAATTGTTGGCATCGAGCAGAATGGCGTGTTCCGCCCGGTTGAAAGAAAAACCTTGATTCCGTTCTCGAAATTGAGAACAATAGAAAAGAGGAGAGGTGCCACGGACCAGAGTTGTCTTTTACCAGGAAGAAGATGGATGGGTGCCGATCCTGGAATGGTTTGATGAACTGATCCCGAAAGCCCGTGTGAAGTGTCGTTTCAGGCTTGATCGGCTACGTGAGCTTGGGCATGAGCTGCGGCGTCCGGAAGCCGACTCTTTACGAGATGAAATCTACGAGCTGCGGGTGAGCCTGCAAGGAATCAACTACCGGATGTTGTATTTCTTTCACGGGGATACGGCGGCAGTGGTGTCACACGGAATCGTAAAAGGGCGTGCCGTGCCGCCGAGGGAAATTAACCTGGCGATCGAGAGGAAGCGAAAATTCCTCCAGCATCCACAACGTCACACGTACGAGGAGTAGTGAGCATGGTCAAAACCAAGAAGCGGCAACTGACCACAGACGCGATCGAGATTTTGCACCGGCGGTATTTTGAGGGAAAACCGGAGATGCTGGCCATGCTCGAAGAAGAGCGGGCCAACACAGAGATCGCGCAGATGATCTACGACATGCGCACGGAAGCGGGTTTGACCCAGCGTCAGCTAGCTAAGCTCATCGGGTCATCCGCGTCAGCCATTTGTCGGCTTGAAGATGCGGATTACGAGGGACACTCCCTCTCGATGCTCAGACGGATCGCCACTGTCCTCAACAAGAAAATCGAAATCCGCGTGCGCCCGCTGCCACTGAAAACGGTCCGGCATAAGGCGGCCTGACGAGCCCCCCTTTCATCTGATGCGGAACGAAGAAGGTTTTTCAGGCGTGCATGGCGAAACCGACTCAACGTCAGGTGCGAGGATGAATTTAGCGATTGCTGCGCCGCGACGACAAGCGCCGTTTATTCCGTTTCGAGATTACTGCACGCGGCATGGGGACCGATATGTCTCCCAAAGCTATGCGGGCTTGGTTCGATTTAGCCTATGAGGGGATTGTCCGCGGATTCGCCGACTCCACCGGACCTCAGCTACAAAGAGACGTCTGGAGGCTAAAAGAATGACAGCAACCGTCGGAAACTTTTACTCTGGAACATCCGACCGGGTGAGAAATCAGCCCAAGAGTCGCTTCTACAGGACTCTCACTGGCTCGACCGCCGCACGCTCACGAGAGGAGACGATGAGTGATACTTGATATGAAGAGGTCGAAGCGGCGACGAAGCTGATGCAAGGGGATCTCATACTCAACTGTCCCCTCGTGGCCTGGAAGGCTGTACCACCCCAATTAAGCGGAAGCGGAGAGACCGAGTTGCTGCGAGGAATGACCGAGGCTATCCAGGCTGATACTGTAGTCATGACACAAGCGTGTGACCTTAAACAGGGAAAGGTCCAGAACGTGGTGTTGTGTCCTCACTTGTCCTTGACTGAATACTATGAGGCTTGGAAAGCTGAGATGGAGAGAAAGAGCCAGAATCCCACGCAGAAAGCTTGGCGCAGCCATTGCGATGATATCCGCGAGGGATACGTCTGGAACCTCGCTATCCTAAAGGCGGGGAACACGGGGAGGCTCAGCACTGAACATCGCATCGTCGATTTTCACGATATTTTTACTGTTCCGCGTGACTTTCTCGAATCTCTTCTTCAGCAACGAGGGCAGTCCCGGTTGCGACTGTTGCCGCCGTATCGTGAGCATCTGTCACAAGCTTTTGCCCGGTTCTTTATGCGTGTCGGGCTTCCGTCTCCGGTTGAGCGAGTCTGGGAAAAGCAACAATAACAACACTGAGCGCAGATGATACGTTTCATCTCTCTCTTGAGTAGTCTGTCAATATTTTCTTGACGATATCACGCAGCGCCACCTCCAAGTGGTACACATGAGCGATTTCCATTACCGCATGGCTGAGCGCCTGATCTACAAATACGGATCACAGCTAGGCCCGCCACGGTTGCGCACGCTGGACGCTCTGCAACTGGCAGTAGCGTTAGAGGTGCATCAGCACACGCCACTGGATGGGTTTGTCGCAGCAGATGACAATCTTTGCTGTGCGGCGAGCAGTGAACAGCTCCCAACTTTGAATCCCGTCCAGCCGTAGTTCCAGCTTTTGCACTCCCACTCCAGTTTCTCTTTGTGTTTACTTCTTGCGTTCCACCCTCTTCCCATGCTGCCTGATGACGATTCGCCTCACGCATAAAGGGAACTATCGGCAGACGGTCGGGCTGAATTTTCGCGCGGCGGGGGCAATTAGCGCGTATATCAAGAAGGGCGCTACAGCTGATAGATGGCCACATACTTCCTCAACTCCAGCACTCTCGTTAAGCACTATCATGCCGAAGCGAGGATGGCGGAAGTCGATCGGTTGTTAGCGGAGCCCAACGCCCATTTAGGCCTTCCCGCTCAACCATTCTGTTGGAACCAATTTTCTGCCCCTTCTCCACCTTGCTCGTACGGCGTTTTGGAACCAATTGTCGACAATCTCTGCGTGTTCGGTAAGAATAACTTGGAAATCAGGGGCAAGGTCATTAACGACATCAAACACGAATCGGAACATTCGTATCACTGCCCGTCTGTCTTGGTCAGAAAGGACATCTATTTTACCTTCAGTGTCTTTCTCGGCCGGAAAGTACACCTCCGACGGCTGATCAAGAAATAAGAAGCGCGGAACTGGTCGCCGCTTTCGGGTAAACCAGTCATGAAGCGCCATATGGGCAATTAGATGATAGCCTACCCAGTTTTCACCACTTCCCATTTGATCGAGAGCCAACGGTCCATCTCCTGTATCTGCGACCACATTTAATCGCCGAAGATCGAGACGGAGCGGGAACTGGGAGTGCTCCAGCTCAAGTTTTTTAGCCCACTCAGTCATTTTGGCTCCTAGTAGTGAAAGGATCGAGTCGAGTCGTTCCTGAGTATGCTCGTCACTCAGTTCCTCTTCCAGCACCGCAATACTGGTTTGTAGCTTTCGTATTTCCTCCTTGAGATCGCTCGTATCTTCAACCTCAGGCAAGCTTTCCAGATAAAGGCTCACTCTACCAAGGACATGAGCTCTACGCACTGCATCATCCCTCATCCTTGCGATACGATCGTTTGAAGCCTGAACCGCTGCGAGAGATTCTCGATTTGCAGACAGACGATTTTTGAGGTCTGCGGCCTTGTCTTCCAGCGTATCGATCATTTTCTGTATTTGGGGAGCACTCTGGGTTATCCTTTCGAGCTGCCTACTAACGTCATTCATAGACGCTTGGATTGTATCCACTGTAGGAAGTTGGTTCGATAAAGCAGACTGGCAAAGAGGACACGTTGGGCTCTCCTGATCATCGCCCGCACCACCAAATATCTCGATGCTCTTGAGACGAGCGCCTTGCTCTCCGGCTTCGCGTGAGAACTTTCTCTCATCGACCGCGAAAGCCCGAGCTGTTTCAAGCTCTTCTTTGACCTTACGATACTGTTCCGAGAGTTGAGAGCGTTCCTCTAAAAGCTGCTCGAATACCCCTCCGGGAACCGTCGGGTCACTTTCTGGTTGGATAGGCTGTCGAAGCAATTCGCCCAGTATACCGGTAACCTCTTCCCATGACGCCGGGCGCCGAGTCGGATCGAGTAACCCAAGGTCTTGTGCTTCAGCTAGTAATGACAGTGCTTTGCTAAGTCCGCCGCCGCGAATTGCTTCCATTTCTGCAAGACGCCGCTGATATTCTCGCAAACGGTCACGAAGACGCCGTGATTCACCTTTTTTTGCTACGTGGTCATCATCAACAGCACCGAGAAAGTACGGCAGGATGTCCTTGATTGTCTGCGGGATGTACGGATCTCCCTGCCTATGAAAGAGATATCGTTGGTTGATGATTTCATCTTGACGTTGAAAGCAAAAGAACAGGGCGTGCCGCAAGGTCGCAGCGAGAGGGCGGCGAGTTTGTCCCTCCGGCGGCTCATGGATGTTCTCCCTGATGCCTGCAGCGCGCGAGAGGAGCCCGATAAGGCTTTCGGGGTTGGTCGTACCACGAAGATTCTCGTAACTTGGGATTTCGACTTCTGTCCCGACCTCATAATAGACTTCAGAACTTGTACTTCTTCGTGCGTTTGGTGCCTGCCTAGCCACGAACACTTGTGCAGACGGCAGTTGCAACTTCAGGCCGAACCAGTGCACAGTTTCTCGAATTACCCCTGCTGGCACCGTACACTGTTCGCTCCCAAGGCAGTAGTCAACAATATCGATCAGAGCCGATTTGCCACTCCTCGAGTCACCGACAACGACATTTACCTCACCTGGGCGAAGCACGAGAACTCTTGTCTTACCACTGTTTCCATAGAGCACGATGGCAAGAATTTGGAAACTCATGGTCGTACCCCCCGCAGGGCCATTACCGTAGAGGCCGAACCAACATTGGCAAACCACTTGGCCACGAACTCAGCCCGTGAGATATAGTCACGAATCTCGTCGGTAGTTGTTTGACGATATGTTGCGAGTTTCCTCAAGCGGGGCTGGGCAAGGAATCTCCCATTGCCATCAATGGATATGACTCCATGTAGAGTTCCAAACAACAAGCCCTCCCGAACATAAGGAACCAAAGCCTGTGCGCGCTCTGCAAATCGAACACGGAGTTCACCATTATTCTCTAACCAGGCAGCAAGAGATGTTCGCACGTCCCGCGGTAGTGCCTCACGGGTTGCCTTGTGAAGCACTACTGGCAAGACGAGAAACATCGGCAACAGCGGCATGCCAGTGAACGTAACCGAGTGATATCCCCTGATAGCTCTCCATAGGAGCAAGGCGCAAAACGCTGGATTCAGTAGATATGCCTCTTCTTGGGGCCGCTCGGTCCAGGGTCTCATGACACTGCTTTTCGTCTTTCGAGCAAGTGTTGTAGACGACTCATGAAATCAGGATGCCAACCCACGCGAAGACCGTCAGAAAGAATATGATAAGAGCCTCGCGTCACGAAGGGTTCGGCACACCGTTGACGAATGGGAATCACAACATCTTCGACCCACTTATAGAGCTCTCGGGCTGTTTTCTGTTTGGCCTCTTCTGCAGCGTCATCGCCAAGTTCCTCACGCATCCGTTCGAAGACGCGCTCCCACTCTTCTACTAGCCGCTTCTCATAGCGATCGAGTTCCCCCACAAGTAAGAGATCTTCCCGTACCCAGCGAGAGCGTTGTTCATAAGCACGAAAATAATCCCGGATCGCAAATAAGATCCACTTTGTGCTAATGCCGATCAGACTTAGCTGATGAACAAAGGGGCGGTTCTGGTACGCGGAAGCGTCGTCAATCTCAAGATCAAAGATATCCTCATCTATGGGAAGAGCATCCTGTTTAAACTGCTCCCTCAGGTCTCCCATTTGGGCCTCGATCTCTTGGCTCAGAATAGGAGTCGATGACCTGTTCACCAGATGCTGTATCGATCGGCGGAACCACCAGCCTTCCAACCGCTCCAGGAAGGAGGTACGAAAGTCTGACTCTACCGCCCAGTGAATTTCCTCGCCCAACCGAACGTCGAGATCAACGATAGAAGGCGAATAGTCCACTATATAAACTGAGGAGATTAAATCCTCGCGTTGTCTTTTCTGCAGACTGAGAAAAGCCTGATAAGCGGCTCTGTTCTCCTTGTTCGTTGACGTCTGAGCCGTCGCCTCAAGACGTTGTAGAGCCGTTGAAGCATTCCGACTTGCTATCTTGAGGTAACTTGCCGCAGAACCATCTGGTGCCCTGGAGGTCGTAACCAAATAGAAAGTAGTCCCTGAAGGGATTGCATTCGTTGTCGTGCTTTCACACCAGATTCTTAGAGTCTTCCAAAGATCAGCGCTTGCATCGGTGAGATCAGCTGTCCTGGCTAGTGCATTTTCAGGAAACCTTTTGGGGAAAGGAAGCAAAAACCCAAAGAGATTCCCCTTTACGTAGGGGCACGGCAGGCCGTGCCCCTACCTCGGCATTACCCAAGAGGTATGCTGCAATTGCACTAGGTGA